>NZ_JAUCEU010000001.1 GCF_030348765.1 Neobacillus sp. CF12
ATTGCCAGGCAAAACGAAACACAACCTGATAAGGGGTGTGTTTTTTTTGTGTTGTCGCAGTGTTAGCAGAAAATTCGTGCCTGTGAGACGCACTTTTAAGGATATAGGGTTCGATAGCCCGAGAATCGCACCATGGTATTGTGTTTTTTTTTTAGATAAAGGGAACGATTCTTAAAGATTTCATAATGAACCCGAATATAGGTGGAGAAAAGACGGATTGTCACCTACTGTGGTAATATAGTATCTAGTTAAAATTTTCAAAAGAAAAATAAAGCTAGTCTTTTTTAATAGAAGGAAGTGTTCCAATTGTCAAATACCCTAACAGTAGAAGACGATACTCTTAAAAATTTACGTGCTGACTGTAAAAATTGCTTTGGTTTGTGTTGTGTCGCCTTACCTTATGCAAAATCAGCTGATTTCGCCTCTGATAAAGACGGGGGTACTCCCTGCCACAATTTACAATCTAATTATCAATGTGGTATACATAAGGACCTTAGGAATAAAGGGTTTCGTGGCTGTTCGGCTTATGAATGTTTTGGCGCTGGCCAAAAGGTATCCCAATTCACATATAAAGGGATGGATTGGCGCACGAGTAAAGATATTGCGCAAGAGATGTTTAACGTGTATCCGATTATCCAACAACTTCACGAAATGCTTTGGTATTTAAATGAGGCACTCTCCTTAGAAGTTTCAAAATCTATCCATAAAGAATTACAAGATAGTATCGAAGTAACAGAAAATCTGACCTCTAAAAGTCCAGGATTTATACTAACAATTGATGTAGCGGAACATAGAGTGAAGATAAATGAATTACTGATTCGTACGAGTGAATTGGTTCGGGCTCAAGTAACCAAAAAACAGAAAAATACACGACGGCCAATAGATTATTTAGGCGCAAAATTGAGAGGTGCAGATCTAAAGGGAGCTAATCTTAGGGGTGCTTTATTAATTGCTGCTGACCTTAGAAATGCGGATTTAAGATGGAGTGATGTCATCGGTGCGGATTTTAGAGATGCAGATATCAGTGGAGCTAATCTTATAGGGAGTATCTTTCTTACTCAGGCTCAAGTAAATGCGGCAAAGGGTAATAAACATACTAAATTACCAACTACAATAGTAATGCCTGCCCACTGGTATCAAGAAGGATAGTTTTTAGGAAACATCTACTTTATATAACTAAGGAAACATACTTGAATTTTTACTATAAGTAAGCCTAAAATATAAGAATGGAAAGTTTACAACGATATTAATATGATAAGTAGGGAAAACACATGATAGCAAAAACAGAAGAAGATATTCAAGCGTTGAAAGAAATCGGCAGAATCTGTGCCCAAATTAGAGATGAGTTGGTACAAAGAACGGTACCTGGTATAACTACAAAAGAACTTGATGAAATAGCTGGAAAGCTTTTTGAAAAGGAAGGTGCAATTTCTGCTCCAAAAGGTGAGTATGATTTCCCTGGATACACATGCATCAGTGTCAATGAGGAAGTGGCACACGGAATCCCAGGTAAGAGGGTCATTCAAGAAGGTGACATCGTAAATATTGATGTGTCAGGCTCAAAGAATGGTTATTTTGCCGATACAGGTATTTCATTTGTTGTAGGTAAAGGTGAAGAGATTCTAACCAAAATTTGTGATGTTGCAAAATTGGCTTTTGAAGCAGGGCTTAAGAAAGCAAAACCCGGTTCAAAGAAGAGTGGACTTGGAAAAGCAGTCATCCAAACGGCACGTCAGCATGGATTGACGGTTATCATGAATCTAACAGGACATGGTATTGGTCGAAGAATTCATGAAGCCCCAGATCATATCTATAATTATCATGATACATGGGATGACGAACTACTAAAGGAAGGTATGGTAATCGCATTCGAACCTTTTATCTCCACGAAAGAAGAGGAAGTTTTTCAAGTAGAAGGTGACGATTGGACCTATGTAACTGAAGAAAGTTATGTAGCGCAATACGAACATACCATCATCCTTACAAAAAATGGACCTATCATTACAACACTATAATCAAACATATGTGCCAGCTGCCTCCCGTGCCTGGCACTTTTTCATTTTTAAAGGAATCTCCATACTTCACACAGAAAAAAGCGGAGTCCAACCGGCTCCGCTCAATTTCTATTCTTTTTTAAATTTAATGGTACTTCTTACGGTGTTAATTGGACGTACCAATTTTTCAATTTGATCACGTTTTGATTCAAAAAATGGAGGAAGAGATAGCTTTTCGCCAAGGGTTTCGTAAGGTTCATCTCCCATAAATCCAGGACCATCTGTTGCAAATTCAAATAATATTTGAGGGGCAACTCTTGAGTATAGAGACCCGAAAAAGTACCGATCGACAAACCCAGATGTTTGTAATCCAAATCTTTGCATTTGTTTGTCCCATTCATCTAGAACAGAACGATCTTCAACCCGGAATGCTGCGTGGTGAACCGTACCGAATCCTTGTAGTGCCTGTGGCAGGACCGCGTTGTATTCCACTACTACTTGTGCACCATTTCCACCTTCACCTACCTCGAATAAGTGAAAGGCTCCTTCTTGAGCTATCTCTTTAAAAAGCAGTACCTTTTCCATCATTTCTTTAAAGTAATCAAAGTTAGCAATTCGTACAAAAATAGGGCCTAAACCGGTAATTGCGTATTCCAATGGAATTGGACCGTTCTGCCATGGAATTCCTGCAGCAACTCCTTTGTTGTTTTCATCAGATATCAATTGATATTGTTGATCATCAAAATCAACAAACGACAAGGTTTTTTTGCCAAATTGTTCTTTTATTCCGATATGGGGTATGTTTAATCGATCAAAGCGCTTTACCCAATAATCTATTGCAGCGTCACTAGGTACACGGAATGAAGTTTTTGAAATCTCATTTGTTCCATGAACGCCTTTTGGAATACCGGGGAAATCAAAAAATGTCATATCTGTCCCTGGGCTCCCTGTGTCGTCTGCAAAAAACAAGTGATAGGTTTGTATATCATCTTGATTTACAGTTTTCTTAACTAAACGCATTCCTAATACATAGGTGAAAAATTCATAATTCTTCTCGGCACTGCTCGTTATCGCTGTTACATGGTGTATGCCTTTTAAGTTATTCAAGATTATTCCTCCATTTAATATGTCTTCGATTATATTTCCCTTTAAAGCCCGATAAACTCCTCAGGACATGGGTTGATTAATTCCTTGAAACTAAATATCTTTAATTCGAGATAAATATAACACGGAAAAAAATCGCTGTCAATTTCTCTGTTCATAATTCGTTCTTAAATTTATCACATTTTTTAAGTTTATTTCGGTACCAATGATGTTAATCACAATCAGATTTTTAAAAAGGTGTTATTTTATGTATGAGATTTATTATCAATTACCATTTAATCAGAGTAACTAGCGAAGGAGAATACCTATGAGTGAACTAATTAATAATCGTGAACAACAAACAACAAATACAAATAAACGACAAGCGATTCTAAAACAAATCTTTAAAGATCTTCATGAAGAAAAAAATGTAAAAGAGGTAAAAGCACATTTTGATGCGTTTATCGGAAAAATTACCATCGATGAAATTTCCCAGCTGCAGCATGATTTTGGTGACCTCTCAGTAGAAGAAATACATCGTTTGCATGCAAAACACACAGAAATTTTTAAAGGCTCTATTGAAGAAATAGAAAAAACAAATAAACCAGAGGAACAACCAGGTCATCCTATACACATCTTTATATTAGAAAATAAAGAATTAGATAAATTAGTAAATACTCAACTTCAGGTTCATTTGGAGCAGTTTGAGTTGGAAGATAGTCAGGATAATGTAATTAATCTTCTAGAAGATATCAATCTATTGCTCGATATCGATAAGCACTATAGCCGGAAAGAAAATTTAATTTTCCCTTATTTAGAAACATACGGAATTTATGGACCAACAAACAACATGTGGCGCATCAACGACTTTATCCGTGATGCAATTAAAGATGCAAGACAAAAGTTAGCTTCATATAACGGGGACAAGCAAGCAGTAATTGAAGTTTTAAATTTTGTTATTCAAGAAGTTATCACTATGATTTACAGAGAAGAAAACATTCTTTTTCCGATGGCATTGAACAATTTTACCGAAGATGAATGGGTAAAAATAGCACGTGAAAGTGATGAAATTGGGTATTGCTTGATCGCACCTACTGAAGTATGGAAGCCCGAAAGGCATGCATTGGAGGAAAAAGCAATCTCTGATGGATATATTAAAATGGAAACAGGGATATTATCATTAAAACAATTAGAGTTGTTATTAAATCACTTACCTGTGGACCTGACTTTCATTGATCAAGACGATGTAGTACGTTACTTCTCTCATGGAAAAGAAAGAATTTTTGCCCGTACTAAGGCTGTTATTGGGCGAACGGTTCAAAATTGTCATCCACCAAGAAGTGTACACGTAGTGGAGGAATTGCTAGCAGACTTCAAAGCAGGCAGAAAGGATACGGAAGATTTCTGGATCAAGTTCCGTGATAAATACGTATACATCCGTTATTTTGCTGTTAGGGATGAGAGTGGTAAATACATTGGAACCCTGGAATTTACACAAAATATTAATCCAATCCAAGCGATTGAAGGGGAAAAGAGGATTATGTCTTAGGACCGGTATATGAGGACGCGTGGAGAATTCCACGCGTTTTTATTATTGGAAGATATTACTATTGAAACAGTTGTAAATAAGGTGATATTATATAAAAGTTCCCTTCGAGAGGGAGTCAAACATTTAACTAAAATTAAGAATATGTTGACTTTTTTAAGGTGAATATGATATTATATTTTCTGCTGCTATTAAACTAGCAAAATTGTTCTTTGAAAACTAAACAAACAAGAACGTCAACAAAAATTTTTTAGCTTTTTATAAAAGCTA
>NZ_JAUCEU010000004.1 GCF_030348765.1 Neobacillus sp. CF12
AATTAAGAAGAAAATAACCTTTTAGGTTAAGTTAGAAAGGGCGCACGGTGGATGCCTTGGCACTAGGAGCCGATGAAGGACGGGACTAACACCGATATGCTTCGGGGAGCTGTAAGTAAGCTTTGATCCGGAGATTTCCGAATGGGGGAACCCACTGCTCGTAATGGAGCAGTATCTTTACCTGAATACATAGGGTATTGAAGGCAGACCCGGGGAACTGAAACATCTAAGTACCCGGAGGAAGAGAAAGCAAACGCGATTCCCTGAGTAGCGGCGAGCGAAACGGGACATAGCCCAAACCAAGAGGCTTGCCTCTTGGGGTTGTAGGACACTCAACATGGAGTTACAAAGGAACGGGGTAGATGAAGCGATCTGGAAAGGTCCGTCATAGAAGGTAAAAACCCTGTAGTTGAAACTTCGTTCCCTCCTGAGTGGATCCTGAGTACGGCCGGACACGAGAAATCCGGTCGGAAGCTGGGAGGACCATCTCCCAAGGCTAAATACTCCCTAGTGACCGATAGTGAACCAGTACCGTGAGGGAAAGGTGAAAAGCACCCCGGAAGGGGAGTGAAAAAGATCCTGAAACCGTGTGCCTACAAGTAGTCAGAGCCCGTTCATGGGTGATGGCGTGCCTTTTGTAGAATGAACCGGCGAGTTACGATTACATGCAAGGTTAAGTTGAA
>NZ_JAUCEU010000005.1 GCF_030348765.1 Neobacillus sp. CF12
CGGTTACCCCACCGACTTCGGGTGTTACAAACTCTCGTGGTGTGACGGGCGGTGTGTACAAGGCCCGGGAACGTATTCACCGCGGCATGCTGATCCGCGATTACTAGCGATTCCGGCTTCATGTAGGCGAGTTGCAGCCTACAATCCGAACTGAGAATGGTTTTATGGGATTGGCTAAACCTCGCGGTCTTGCAGCCCTTTGTACCATCCATTGTAGCACGTGTGTAGCCCAGGTCATAAGGGGCATGATGATTTGACGTCATCCCCACCTTCCTCCGGTTTGTCACCGGCAGTCTCCTTAGAGTGCCCAACT
>NZ_JAUCEU010000006.1 GCF_030348765.1 Neobacillus sp. CF12
GTATCGGAAGGTGCGGCTGGATCACCTCCTTTCTAAGGATAATGCAGTCCTTGTGGACTGATAAGAAGTTGACTGTTACTTGTTTGTTTAGTTTTGAGGGAGCAATCTTTACTGTGAGGATTAGACCGGAAGGTTTAATTCGAAACAATTTTCTCTCAAAACACTTGCTCCTGCTCCAAAGCTTATTCGAGGATGTTATCCTTCAGCTCGTCGCAAGGCAGCATGATGTAAAGCTCTGAAGTTTAATCACGATGTGATTGAAATCAGTAGCCTCGTTCT
>NZ_JAUCEU010000007.1:3515000-3525000 GCF_030348765.1 Neobacillus sp. CF12
GTTCGGGCCTCCATCCAGTGTTACCTGGACTTCACCCTGGACATGGGTAGATCACCTGGTTTCGGGTCTACGACCACATACTCAAACGCCCTATTCAGACTCGCTTTCGCTGCGGCTCCGTCTTTTCAACTTAACCTTGCATGTAATCGTAACTCGCCGGTTCATTCTACAAAAGGCACGCCATCACCCATGAACGGGCTCTGACTACTTGTAGGCACACGGTTTCAGGATCTTTTTCACTCCCCTTCCGGGGTGCTTTTCACCTTTCCCTCACGGTACTGGTTCACTATCGGTCACTAGGGAGTATTTAGCCTTGGGAGATGGTCCTCCCAGCTTCCGACCGGATTTCTCGTGTCCGGCCGTACTCAGGATCCACTCAGGAGGGAACGAAGTTTCAACTACAGGGTTTTTACCTTCTATGACGGACCTTTCCAGATCGCTTCATCTACCCCGTTCCTTTGTAACTCCATGTTGAGTGTCCTACAACCCCAAGAGGCAAGCCTCTTGGTTTGGGCTATGTCCCGTTTCGCTCGCCGCTACTCAGGGAATCGCGTTTGCTTTCTCTTCCTCCGGGTACTTAGATGTTTCAGTTCCCCGGGTCTGCCTTCAATACCCTATGTATTCAGGTAAAGATACTGCTCCATTACGAGCAGTGGGTTCCCCCATTCGGAAATCTCCGGATCAAAGCTTACTTACAGCTCCCCGAAGCATATCGGTGTTAGTCCCGTCCTTCATCGGCTCCTAGTGCCAAGGCATCCACCGTGCGCCCTTTCTAACTTAACCTAAAAGGTTATTTTCTTCTTAATTACTTAAGAGAGAAAAACTAATGTGGCGATTCTCGGTTTTACTTTGACTTCTTCTTACGATTATCTAGTTTTCAAGGAACGAGTTTAATCATGAGAGAATTGCACTCTCAAAACTAAACAAACAAGTAACAGTCAACGTTTTATCAGTCCACAAGGACTGCATTATCCTTAGAAAGGAGGTGATCCAGCCGCACCTTCCGATACGGCTACCTTGTTACGACTTCACCCCAATCATCTGTCCCACCTTAGGCGGCTGGCTCCTTACGGTTACCCCACCGACTTCGGGTGTTACAAACTCTCGTGGTGTGACGGGCGGTGTGTACAAGGCCCGGGAACGTATTCACCGCGGCATGCTGATCCGCGATTACTAGCGATTCCGGCTTCATGTAGGCGAGTTGCAGCCTACAATCCGAACTGAGAATGGTTTTATGGGATTGGCTAAACCTCGCGGTCTTGCAGCCCTTTGTACCATCCATTGTAGCACGTGTGTAGCCCAGGTCATAAGGGGCATGATGATTTGACGTCATCCCCACCTTCCTCCGGTTTGTCACCGGCAGTCTCCTTAGAGTGCCCAACTGAATGCTGGCAACTAAGAACAAGGGTTGCGCTCGTTGCGGGACTTAACCCAACATCTCACGACACGAGCTGACGACAACCATGCACCACCTGTCACTCTGTTCCCCGAAGGGAAACGTCCTATCTCTAGGAGTGTCAGAGGATGTCAAGACCTGGTAAGGTTCTTCGCGTTGCTTCGAATTAAACCACATGCTCCACCGCTTGTGCGGGCCCCCGTCAATTCCTTTGAGTTTCAGCCTTGCGGCCGTACTCCCCAGGCGGAGTGCTTAATGCGTTAGCTGCAGCACTAAAGGGCGGAAACCCTCTAACACTTAGCACTCATCGTTTACGGCGTGGACTACCAGGGTATCTAATCCTGTTTGCTCCCCACGCTTTCGCGCCTCAGCGTCAGTTACAGACCAGAAAGCCGCCTTCGCCACTGGTGTTCCTCCACATCTCTACGCATTTCACCGCTACACGTGGAATTCCGCTTTCCTCTTCTGTACTCAAGTCCCCCAGTTTCCAATGACCCTCCACGGTTGAGCCGTGGGCTTTCACATCAGACTTAAAGGACCGCCTGCGCGCGCTTTACGCCCAATAATTCCGGACAACGCTTGCCACCTACGTATTACCGCGGCTGCTGGCACGTAGTTAGCCGTGGCTTTCTGGTTAGGTACCGTCAAGGTACCGGCAGTTACTCCGATACTTGTTCTTCCCTAACAACAGAGCTTTACGACCCGAAGGCCTTCATCGCTCACGCGGCGTTGCTCCGTCAGACTTTCGTCCATTGCGGAAGATTCCCTACTGCTGCCTCCCGTAGGAGTCTGGGCCGTGTCTCAGTCCCAGTGTGGCCGATCACCCTCTCAGGTCGGCTACGCATCGTCGCCTTGGTGAGCCATTACCTCACCAACTAGCTAATGCGCCGCGGGCCCATCTGTAAGTGTCAGCGTAAACCGACTTTCAGCTTTTCCTCATGAGAGGAAAAGGATTATCCGGTATTAGCTCCGGTTTCCCGAAGTTATCCCAGTCTTACAGGCAGGTTGCCCACGTGTTACTCACCCGTCCGCCGCTAACCTTTAGGAGCAAGCTCCTAAAGATTCGCTCGACTTGCATGTATTAGGCACGCCGCCAGCGTTCGTCCTGAGCCAGGATCAAACTCTCCAAGAAAGTTGATATAGCTCATTTGTTACGTTGGCTAGTTTCTATAGAAGAAACTAATAATTTTTTTGTTGACGTTCTTGTTTGTTTAGTTTTCAAAGAACAATTTCGCTTTGTATAACAGCGACTGGATAAATAGTATATCGCGTTTCTACTACTTTATCAATTATCAATTATTTCCATTTCACTAGAAATTAATTAAAGATGATAAGGTTGTTTTGTGAGCGACTTTCCTATCTTAACACCGTCGGTGTTATTTAGCAACAGAAAGTTTTTTCCATTTTGATAAATGGGATTAAAAAAGACAGAAAGAATATTTCTGTCTTTCGCCTGGCAACGTCCTACTCTCACAGGGACAAAGTCCCAACTACCATCGGCGCTGAGAAGCTTAACTTCCGTGTTCGGTATGGGAACGGGTGTGACCTTCTCGCCATTGCTGCCAGACTATAAAATTTGAGGTTTTCATTCCCTCAAAACTAGATAATTTCAGAAGAAGTTTGTAAAACGAGTTTCGCTTATAAATTGGTTAAGTCCTCGAACGATTAGTATCAGTCAGCTCCACATGTTACCACGCTTCCACCTCTGACCTATCAACCTGATCATCTTTCAGGGTTCTTACTAGCTTGACGCTATGGGAAATCTCATCTTGAGGGGGGCTTCATGCTTAGATGCTTTCAGCACTTATCCCGTCCGCACATAGCTACCCAGCGATGCCTTTGGCAAGACAACTGGTACACCAGCGGTGCGTCCATCCCGGTCCTCTCGTACTAAGGACAGCTCCTCTCAAATTTCCTGCGCCCACGACGGATAGGGACCGAACTGTCTCACGACGTTCTGAACCCAGCTCGCGTACCGCTTTAATGGGCGAACAGCCCAACCCTTGGGACCGACTACAGCCCCAGGATGCGATGAGCCGACATCGAGGTGCCAAACCTCCCCGTCGATGTGGACTCTTGGGGGAGATAAGCCTGTTATCCCCGGGGTAGCTTTTATCCGTTGAGCGATGGCCCTTCCATGCGGAACCACCGGATCACTAAGCCCGACTTTCGTCCCTGCTCGACTTGTAGGTCTCGCAGTCAAGCTCCCTTGTGCCTTTACACTCTGCGAATGATTTCCAACCATTCTGAGGGAACCTTTGGGCGCCTCCGTTACTCTTTAGGAGGCGACCGCCCCAGTCAAACTGCCCACCTGACACTGTCTCCCACCCCGATAAGGGGTGCGGGTTAGAATTTCAATACAGCCAGGGTAGTATCCCACCGACGCCTCCACCGAAGCTGGCGCTCCGGTTTCTCAGGCTCCTACCTATCCTGTACAAGCTGTACCAAAATTCAATATCAGGCTACAGTAAAGCTCCACGGGGTCTTTCCGTCCTGTCGCGGGTAACCTGCATCTTCACAGGTACTATAATTTCACCGAGTCTCTCGTTGAGACAGTGCCCAGATCGTTACGCCTTTCGTGCGGGTCGGAACTTACCCGACAAGGAATTTCGCTACCTTAGGACCGTTATAGTTACGGCCGCCGTTTACTGGGGCTTCGATTCAGAGCTTCGCTTGCGCTAACCCCTCCTCTTAACCTTCCAGCACCGGGCAGGCGTCAGCCCCTATACTTCGCCTTGCGGCTTCGCAGAGACCTGTGTTTTTGCTAAACAGTCGCCTGGGCCTATTCACTGCGGCTCTTCGAGGCTATTCACCTCAAAAAGCACCCCTTCTCCCGAAGTTACGGGGTCATTTTGCCGAGTTCCTTAACGAGAGTTCTCTCGCTCACCTTAGGATTCTCTCCTCGCCTACCTGTGTCGGTTTGCGGTACGGGCACCTTTTATCTCGCTAGAGGCTTTTCTTGGCAGTGTGGAATCAGGAACTTCGGTACTATATTTCCCTCGCCATCACAGCTCAGCCTTTACGGTAAGCGGATTTTCCTACTTACCAGCCTAACTGCTTGGACGCGCATATCCAACAGCGCGCTTACCCTATCCTCCTGCGTCCCCCCATCACTCAAACGATAAAGAGGTGGTACAGGAATATCAACCTGTTGTCCATCGCCTACGCCTTTCGGCCTCGGCTTAGGTCCCGACTAACCCTGAGAGGACGAGCCTTCCTCAGGAAACCTTAGGCATACGGTGGACGGGATTCTCACCCGTCTTTCGCTACTCATACCGGCATTCTCACTTCTAAGCGCTCCACCAGTCCTTACGGTCTAGCTTCAACGCCCTTAGAACGCTCTCCTACCACTGACACCATACGGTGTCAATCCACAGCTTCGGTGTTACGTTTAGCCCCGGTACATTTTCGGCGCAGAGTCACTCGACCAGTGAGCTATTACGCACTCTTTAAATGGTGGCTGCTTCTAAGCCAACATCCTGGTTGTCTAAGCAACTCCACATCCTTTTCCACTTAACGTAAACTTTGGGACCTTAGCTGGTGGTCTGGGCTGTTTCCCTTTTGACTACGGATCTTATCACTCGCAGTCTGACTCCCACGGATAAGTCTTTGGCATTCGGAGTTTGTCTGAATTCGGTAACCCGATGAGGGCCCCTAGTCCAAACAGTGCTCTACCTCCAAGACTCTTACAACGTGAGGCTAGCCCTAAAGCTATTTCGGAGAGAACCAGCTATCTCCAAGTTCGATTGGAATTTCTCCGCTACCCACACCTCATCCCCGCACTTTTCAACGTGCGTGGGTTCGGGCCTCCATCCAGTGTTACCTGGACTTCACCCTGGACATGGGTAGATCACCTGGTTTCGGGTCTACGACCACATACTCAAACGCCCTATTCAGACTCGCTTTCGCTGCGGCTCCGTCTCTTCAACTTAACCTTGCATGTAATCGTAACTCGCCGGTTCATTCTACAAAAGGCACGCCATCACCCATGAACGGGCTCTGACTACTTGTAGGCACACGGTTTCAGGATCTTTTTCACTCCCCTTCCGGGGTGCTTTTCACCTTTCCCTCACGGTACTGGTTCACTATCGGTCACTAGGGAGTATTTAGCCTTGGGAGATGGTCCTCCCAGCTTCCGACCGGATTTCTCGTGTCCGGCCGTACTCAGGATCCACTCAGGAGGGAACGAAGTTTCAACTACAGGGTTTTTACCTTCTATGACGGACCTTTCCAGATCGCTTCATCTACCCCGTTCCTTTGTAACTCCATGTTGAGTGTCCTACAACCCCAAGAGGCAAGCCTCTTGGTTTGGGCTATGTCCCGTTTCGCTCGCCGCTACTCAGGGAATCGCGTTTGCTTTCTCTTCCTCCGGGTACTTAGATGTTTCAGTTCCCCGGGTCTGCCTTCAATACCCTATGTATTCAGGTAAAGATACTGCTCCATTACGAGCAGTGGGTTCCCCCATTCGGAAATCTCCGGATCAAAGCTTACTTACAGCTCCCCGAAGCATATCGGTGTTAGTCCCGTCCTTCATCGGCTCCTAGTGCCAAGGCATCCACCGTGCGCCCTTTCTAACTTAACCTAAAAGGTTATTTTCTTCTTAATTACTTAAGAGAGAAAAACTAATGTGGCGATTCTCGGTTTTACTTTGACTTCTTCTTACGATTATCTAGTTTTCAAGGAACGAGTTTAATCATGAGAGAATTGCACTCTCAAAACTAAACAAACAAGTAACAGTCAACGTTTTATCAGTCCACAAGGACTGCATTATCCTTAGAAAGGAGGTGATCCAGCCGCACCTTCCGATACGGCTACCTTGTTACGACTTCACCCCAATCATCTGTCCCACCTTAGGCGGCTGGCTCCTTACGGTTACCCCACCGACTTCGGGTGTTACAAACTCTCGTGGTGTGACGGGCGGTGTGTACAAGGCCCGGGAACGTATTCACCGCGGCATGCTGATCCGCGATTACTAGCGATTCCGGCTTCATGTAGGCGAGTTGCAGCCTACAATCCGAACTGAGAATGGTTTTATGGGATTGGCTAAACCTCGCGGTCTTGCAGCCCTTTGTACCATCCATTGTAGCACGTGTGTAGCCCAGGTCATAAGGGGCATGATGATTTGACGTCATCCCCACCTTCCTCCGGTTTGTCACCGGCAGTCTCCTTAGAGTGCCCAACTGAATGCTGGCAACTAAGAACAAGGGTTGCGCTCGTTGCGGGACTTAACCCAACATCTCACGACACGAGCTGACGACAACCATGCACCACCTGTCACTCTGTTCCCCGAAGGGAAACGTCCTATCTCTAGGAGTGTCAGAGGATGTCAAGACCTGGTAAGGTTCTTCGCGTTGCTTCGAATTAAACCACATGCTCCACCGCTTGTGCGGGCCCCCGTCAATTCCTTTGAGTTTCAGCCTTGCGGCCGTACTCCCCAGGCGGAGTGCTTAATGCGTTAGCTGCAGCACTAAAGGGCGGAAACCCTCTAACACTTAGCACTCATCGTTTACGGCGTGGACTACCAGGGTATCTAATCCTGTTTGCTCCCCACGCTTTCGCGCCTCAGCGTCAGTTACAGACCAGAAAGCCGCCTTCGCCACTGGTGTTCCTCCACATCTCTACGCATTTCACCGCTACACGTGGAATTCCGCTTTCCTCTTCTGTACTCAAGTCCCCCAGTTTCCAATGACCCTCCACGGTTGAGCCGTGGGCTTTCACATCAGACTTAAAGGACCGCCTGCGCGCGCTTTACGCCCAATAATTCCGGACAACGCTTGCCACCTACGTATTACCGCGGCTGCTGGCACGTAGTTAGCCGTGGCTTTCTGGTTAGGTACCGTCAAGGTACCGGCAGTTACTCCGATACTTGTTCTTCCCTAACAACAGAGCTTTACGACCCGAAGGCCTTCATCGCTCACGCGGCGTTGCTCCGTCAGACTTTCGTCCATTGCGGAAGATTCCCTACTGCTGCCTCCCGTAGGAGTCTGGGCCGTGTCTCAGTCCCAGTGTGGCCGATCACCCTCTCAGGTCGGCTACGCATCGTCGCCTTGGTGAGCCATTACCTCACCAACTAGCTAATGCGCCGCGGGCCCATCTGTAAGTGTCAGCGTAAACCGACTTTCAGCTTTTCCTCATGAGAGGAAAAGGATTATCCGGTATTAGCTCCGGTTTCCCGAAGTTATCCCAGTCTTACAGGCAGGTTGCCCACGTGTTACTCACCCGTCCGCCGCTAACCTTTAGGAGCAAGCTCCTAAAGATTCGCTCGACTTGCATGTATTAGGCACGCCGCCAGCGTTCGTCCTGAGCCAGGATCAAACTCTCCAAGAAAGTTGATATAGCTCATTTGTTACGTTGGCTAGTTTCTATAGAAGAAACTAATAATTTTTTTGTTGACGTTCTTGTTTGTTTAGTTTTCAAAGAACAATTTCGCTTTGTATAACAGCGACTGGATAAATAGTATATCGCGTTTCTACTACTTTATCAATTATCAATTATTTCCATTTCACTAGAAATTAATTAAAGATGATAAGGTTGTTTTGTGAGCGACTTTCCTATCTTAACACCGTCGGTGTTATTTAGCAACAGAAAGTTTTTTCCATTTTGATAAATGGGATTAAAAAAGACAGAAAGAATATTTCTGTCTTTCGCCTGGCAACGTCCTACTCTCACAGGGACAAAGTCCCAACTACCATCGGCGCTGAGAAGCTTAACTTCCGTGTTCGGTATGGGAACGGGTGTGACCTTCTCGCCATTGCTGCCAGACTATAAAATTTGAGGTTTTCATTCCCTCAAAACTAGATAATTTCAGAAGAAGTTTGTAAAACGAGTTTCGCTTATAAATTGGTTAAGTCCTCGAACGATTAGTATCAGTCAGCTCCACATGTTACCACGCTTCCACCTCTGACCTATCAACCTGATCATCTTTCAGGGTTCTTACTAGCTTGACGCTATGGGAAATCTCATCTTGAGGGGGGCTTCATGCTTAGATGCTTTCAGCACTTATCCCGTCCGCACATAGCTACCCAGCGATGCCTTTGGCAAGACAACTGGTACACCAGCGGTGCGTCCATCCCGGTCCTCTCGTACTAAGGACAGCTCCTCTCAAATTTCCTGCGCCCACGACGGATAGGGACCGAACTGTCTCACGACGTTCTGAACCCAGCTCGCGTACCGCTTTAATGGGCGAACAGCCCAACCCTTGGGACCGACTACAGCCCCAGGATGCGATGAGCCGACATCGAGGTGCCAAACCTCCCCGTCGATGTGGACTCTTGGGGGAGATAAGCCTGTTATCCCCGGGGTAGCTTTTATCCGTTGAGCGATGGCCCTTCCATGCGGAACCACCGGATCACTAAGCCCGACTTTCGTCCCTGCTCGACTTGTAGGTCTCGCAGTCAAGCTCCCTTGTGCCTTTACACTCTGCGAATGATTTCCAACCATTCTGAGGGAACCTTTGGGCGCCTCCGTTACTCTTTAGGAGGCGACCGCCCCAGTCAAACTGCCCACCTGACACTGTCTCCCACCCCGATAAGGGGTGCGGGTTAGAATTTCAATACAGCCAGGGTAGTATCCCACCGACGCCTCCACCGAAGCTGGCGCTCCGGTTTCTCAGGCTCCTACCTATCCTGTACAAGCTGTACCAAAATTCAATATCAGGCTACAGTAAAGCTCCACGGGGTCTTTCCGTCCTGTCGCGGGTAACCTGCATCTTCACAGGTACTATAATTTCACCGAGTCTCTCGTTGAGACAGTGCCCAGATCGTTACGCCTTTCGTGCGGGTCGGAACTTACCCGACAAGGAATTTCGCTACCTTAGGACCGTTATAGTTACGGCCGCCGTTTACTGGGGCTTCGATTCAGAGCTTCGCTTGCGCTAACCCCTCCTCTTAACCTTCCAGCACCGGGCAGGCGTCAGCCCCTATACTTCGCCTTGCGGCTTCGCAGAGACCTGTGTTTTTGCTAAACAGTCGCCTGGGCCTATTCACTGCGGCTCTTCGAGGCTATTCACCTCAAAAAGCACCCCTTCTCCCGAAGTTACGGGGTCATTTTGCCGAGTTCCTTAACGAGAGTTCTCTCGCTCACCTTAGGATTCTCTCCTCGCCTACCTGTGTCGGTTTGCGGTACGGGCACCTTTTATCTCGCTAGAGGCTTTTCTTGGCAGTGTGGAATCAGGAACTTCGGTACTATATTTCCCTCGCCATCACAGCTCAGCCTTTACGGTAAGCGGATTTTCCTACTTACCAGCCTAACTGCTTGGACGCGCATATCCAACAGCGCGCTTACCCTATCCTCCTGCGTCCCCCCATCACTCAAACGATAAAGAGGTGGTACAGGAATATCAACCTGTTGTCCATCGCCTACGCCTTTCGGCCTCGGCTTAGGTCCCGACTAACCCTGAGAGGACGAGCCTTCCTCAGGAAACCTTAGGCATACGGTGGACGGGATTCTCACCCGTCTTTCGCTACTCATACCGGCATTCTCACTTCTAAGCGCTCCACCAGTCCTTACGGTCTAGCTTCAACGCCCTTAGAACGCTCTCCTACCACTGACACCATACGGTGTCAATCCACAGCTTCGGTGTTACGTTTAGCCCCGGTACATTTT
>NZ_JAUCEU010000007.1:3527500-3585000 GCF_030348765.1 Neobacillus sp. CF12
CTTCATCGCTCACGCGGCGTTGCTCCGTCAGACTTTCGTCCATTGCGGAAGATTCCCTACTGCTGCCTCCCGTAGGAGTCTGGGCCGTGTCTCAGTCCCAGTGTGGCCGATCACCCTCTCAGGTCGGCTACGCATCGTCGCCTTGGTGAGCCATTACCTCACCAACTAGCTAATGCGCCGCGGGCCCATCTGTAAGTGTCAGCGTGAACCGACTTTCAGCTTTTCCACATGAGAGGAAAAGGATTATCCGGTATTAGCTCCGGTTTCCCGAAGTTATCCCAGTCTTACAGGCAGGTTGCCCACGTGTTACTCACCCGTCCGCCGCTAACCTTTAGGAGCAAGCTCCTAAAGATTCGCTCGACTTGCATGTATTAGGCACGCCGCCAGCGTTCGTCCTGAGCCAGGATCAAACTCTCCAAGAAAGTTGATATAGCTCATTTTGTTACGTTGGCTTAGCTTTTATAAAAAGCTAAAAAATTGTTTGTTGACGTTCTTGTTTGTTTAGTTTTCAAAGAACAAATATCTATCCTTACCTCATGAACAATCTCGCTCAGAAGCAACTCTATAACTATATCATTTTGTTACCTCAGCGTCAACACCTTTTTTAAAATGTTTTCAACGCCCGCGTGTTGTTAACTTGTCATTAACGACTGCTAAAATATAATAACATCATTACTGTCCAAACGTCAACAAAATATTAAAATTAATTTCATTCACTAATTTCTTCATTAATATATAGAAGAAAGCCGACTCCCATAAGAGAGCCGGCCATACTTTTATTTCGTAATTTTAATAATCCCCGATTGTTTTAGATCCACTTGACCCGGCTTTTCAATCACTACCTTTTCACCTTCAGCTAAGTTCGTGAACACAACTGGTGTGATCGTAGATGTAGCATGTTCTTTAATATAATCTAGATCCACTTTTAGTAATGGCTGACCTTGTTCTACAACATCATTCTCAGCTACTAAGGTTTCAAACCCTTGACCTTTTAGATTTACGGTGTCTATTCCTACATGGATAAGAATTTCACGTCCAGTATCAGAAAGGATGCCGATTGCGTGCTTTGTTGGGAATAGGTTAACTATTTTTCCATTTACAGGGGATACAATTGTACCCTCTACCGGAACAATCGCAAATCCGTCGCCCATCATCTTACCAGCAAATACTTGGTCAGGCACTTCTGTGATTGGCTTTAATTCACCTTTTAACGGCGCCATAAATCCTTCATCTTCTGTGCTGCGTGCATTTTGAAGCGCTTCTGGATTAATTTCCTCAATTTGTTGTTCCACGCCTTTTTCTGGTGACTTAACGGTTGTGCGTGGTCTCTTTCCTTCCATTATATCTTTCATTTGTCCTTTAATGGTTTCTGAACGTGGTCCAAAGATTGCTTGGATGTTGTTCCCTACTTCAAGTACACCTGCAGCGCCTAACTTTTTCAGTTGGGCTTTATCAACTTCTTTAATATCATTAACAGAAACACGCAGGCGGGTGATACATGCATCTAAATGAGCAATATTTCCCTTACCACCCATCGCATCCAAAATGTTAGAAGCCAAATCACCTGACCCAGCCTTACCAGTTGGAGATTGATTTTCTTCTTCTTCTAGCTCACGTCCTGGAGTTTTTAAATTAAAGGTTCTAATTGCAAAACGGAAACCAAAGTAATAAACAACCGCAAAGACAAGACCTACAGGAATAACAATCCACGCATTAGTTTGCGGGTTAATTAATCCAAACAGGATATAGTCAATCAAACCACCCGAGAACGTCATCCCGATTTTTACATCTAACATGTGCATAATCATAAACGAGAATCCGGCAAAAATTGCGTGAATACCGAATAATATTGGTGCTACGAATAAAAACGAGAATTCAATTGGTTCTGTAATACCAGTTAGGAAAGATGTAAGAGCTGCCGAAGCCATTAATCCTCCTACAAGAACTTTCTTTTCAGGCTTTGCTTCATGATAAATAGCTAAGGCTGCCGCTGGAAGTCCAAACATCATGAATGGGAATTTACCAGTCATAAATGTTCCAGCTGTTAAATTTTGAACATTATCAGTGATTTGCGCCATGAAAATACGTTGATCTCCACGAACCACTTCTCCTGCCTTTGTTGCGTATTCTCCGAATTCGTACCAGAATGGCGAATAGAAAATATGGTGTAAACCAAATGGAATTAATGAACGTTCAATTACTCCGAAAATAAAAGCAGAGATCGTTAAGTTTGCATGTACCATGTTTTGAGAGAATGCATTTAGACCATTTTGAATCGGGGGCCAAATGAAAATCATTAATATTCCCAAAACGAGAGCAGTAGCTGCAGTAATAATTGGCACAAAACGTTTTCCTGCGAAGAATCCTAAATAGGATGGTAATTCAATTTCATAAAACTTATTGTACATAGATGCTGCTAATATACCGACGATAATACCACCAAATACTCCTGTTTGAAGAGTAGGAATACCTAATATACTTGCATAACTTAAACCATTAACATCCTCAGGAGCAATACCAAGTACCGTCCCCATGGTTACATTCATGACTAAGTATCCGATAATAGCCGCTAAACCTGCAGTTCCTTCACCGCCAGCTAACCCAACAGCAACACCAACTGCGAACAAGAGCGGTAAGTTTCCAAAGATAATGTTTCCGGCATTTTGCATAACAGAAGCAATCATCTTAACCGTACTGTTATCTAAGAATGGTGCTAAATCTAAAAGTGCTGGGTTTAGGAGCGCGGCCCCTAAAGCAAGTAATATACCAGCAGCCGGTAATAGTGCAACCGGGAGCATTAATGCTTTACCGACCTTTTGCAAGACACCAAAAGCTTTTTTAAACATAAATATACCTCCATTTTTTCATATAGCTCATTAAGCGTTTTCATTTCCCACAAAAACACAAAAAAGGCATGAGTAAAAGTTCAATTGAAATGAGGCTACGGGTATAGAATACCCCAAAACCTTTGTTTCAATTATCACTTTTTACTCATGCCTGATCGAATCAGTAACACGTAAAAAATAATAGCTATTTAAATTTTTTCTGTATTCTCTGCAAATGCATCGTTAAATACACAGCTTCTGCATCAAATACTTTCATTTTTAATGTCTGTTGCATCACTTTAATGAGCTTCCATGAGAGATTATAGCATACAGGATATTCTTGTTTCAATAGGGAATTTATTTTTTCTGGTTCCTCTACTTTTTCCCCTTTAATGACTCTCTCAATCGTAAATCGCAGGTGACGCACCAGCCTCATATAATCAATGCTCTCTTTATCTATATCAATTTCAAATTGCTCCTCTACCATTTTCACCAGCCTGCTGACTAATTGCGAATGCTGATTAACTTCAGATAAGTTTCTATTTGTCATAGCACTGTGAATATGGATTGCAATAAAACCTATCTCACCTACTGGCAGAGAAATCCCTGTTTTTTTATTAATATATTCTACAACTTCCGCAGCGATTTCATATTCATGACGATAAAGAGTTTTTGTTTCTACCAGGAACGGATTACTCATTTCCATGCCCTTAGATACTCTGTTAATCGCAAACATTAAGTGATCGGTTAATGCAACATGGATATGCTCATCTAACTGTGTATGAGTTCTTTGTTTGATTAGTCCTATAGCAGAAATAATTACTTCTAAAAGATCATTATCAATAAAAGGAAGCAATTTAAGATAATTTTGTTGTTCCTTTTCATTTTTAAGTACAAATAGTTTTTCTACCGAATCTGTTTCAATAAAATCTCCCTGTTTACGATTGAAACCAATCCCTTTTCCGATCAGAACTACTTCTTCATAGGAAGGGTGTTCAGCTATTAAAACATTGTTATTTAACACCTTATCAATCAACAGCTTCACAATAACCTTCCCCCATTTCATCCCGACTATCTTTGTAACACCATGTTATAAGAGACAAAACAAGATGTCAACGACATTATTCGACAGTTTCTAATAGTTCATACTATAAAAAAGAGCCTGTGAACAACACAGACTCTTTTAACACAATTATAAAAATATGAAGTAGAGAACGAAAATAACAAAGAAGAAGTACATGATTGGGTGAATTTCCTTCATCCGCCCTTTAACAATCATTGTAATTGGGTAAAAGATAAACCCAATCGCAATCCCTGTAGCAATGCTATAGGTTAAAGGCATGGCAATCATCGTAAGGAAGGCCGGTACTGCGATTTCGAATTTCGTCCATTCGATTTTCCCTAACGAACCAACCATCAACGCCCCAACAATGATTAATGCTGGTGCTGTAACTGCTGCAGTAACAACAGATAATAACGGGAAGAAAAACAGTGATAGAATAAACAATGCTGCTGTAACAAGTGAAGCAAAACCTGTTCTTGCACCTGCCGCTACCCCAGCAGATGATTCAATATAAGATGTTGTCGTTGAAGTACCAAGAACTGCACCAACCGTTGTTGCTACTGAGTCAGCGATTAACGCTTTGCCTGCTCGTGGTAATTTATTGTCTTTAATCATACCTGCTTGGTTCGCCACTGCTACGAGTGTCCCAGCATTATCAAAGAAATCAACGAACAAAAGGGTCAAGATAATACCGAGCATGGCCATTGAGTAAAAAGAACTATCACCTAAAGAAGAAAATGCTGCGCCAAATGTAGGTGCTATACTTGGAACGGAATCGACGATTTTCTCTGGTGTGTCAATTAAGTTAAAAATCATTCCTACAATAACAGTAATAATCATTCCGAAGAATACTGCTCCATTAATTCCTCTAGTCATCATAATAACCGTTATAATTATCCCGAAAATAGCTAGTAATGTTGGTCCGGCTGTCAAATCACCTAATCCAACAAGGGTTGCATCATTATTTACTACAATACCAGCACTCTGCAATCCAATAAAAGTAATATATAAACCAATACCTGCCCCAACGGCATGCTTTAACTCGATCGGAATTGCATTGATTAATTTCTCACGTAAACCTGTTAGTGTTAATAAAAAGAAAAATACACCGGAAATGAATACTGCACCTAGAGCATGCTGCCACGGAATCCCGCTTCCTAACACAACAGAAAAAGCAAAAAAGGCGTTCAATCCCATGCCTGGTGCTAAGGCAATCGGGAACTTTCCTAGAAGACCCATAATAATACAACCAATCGCCGAAGCCAATGCTGTCGCGACAAAAACCGCTCCATAATCCATTCGAAGTGCATCTGGTAAATCCGGTACACTTGATAGTGTCAATGTAAGAGGGTTTACCACTAATATATAGGCCATCGCCAAGAAGGTGGTCATGCCGCCAATAATCTCACGGCGATAATTGGTCCCTAATTCTTTAAACATAAAATACTTTTGCATTCTTCTTCCCCCTAGGAATCTTTCTTTTATAAAAACAAAAAACGCTCCGATATCTACCGGAGCGCTTGACTTGGGGCAAGTGTAAACAAAAAGAGGAGGTCACCTCTTTATTCAACACTGCCTCGTAGTCAAGCCATTAACGGTGGCTCGGTAGAAACTTTTGGGCCATATTCCCAATATTATACGAGTTAAATCGACAAATTATTTACTTCTTCTTTATCTTATCAGGGAATTACATCCCTGTAAACATAAAAAGCGAACGTTTTTAAATATATATTTAAAAACGTTCGCTTTTAGAAGTATTATTTTTAATTTATTCCCATTCAATTGTTGCAGGCGGTTTACTCGTAATGTCGTAGACCACTCGATTAACATGAGCTACCTCATTAACAATCCGAGTTGAAATCACTTCAAGCACATCCCATGGGATACGTGCCCAGTCAGAAGTCATTCCATCAATGGACGTAACGGCGCGGATGCCAATTGTATAATCATAAGTACGGGCATCACCCATAACACCTACACTGCGAATGTCCGGAAGTACAGTAAAGTATTGCCAGATTTCACGGTCAAGTCCAGCCTTTTTAATTTCTTCACGTAGAATCCAGTCAGATTCGCGAACAATTTCAAGCTTATCTTCAGAAATCGCTCCTAAGACACGAATTCCAAGACCAGGTCCAGGGAACGGCTGTCTCCAAACAATATCATCCGGAATTCCAAGCTCAGTACCAAGTGCACGAACCTCATCTTTAAACAGCGTATTCAATGGTTCGATTAATTTAAATTGCATATCTTCAGGCAAACCACCAACGTTATGATGGGATTTAATTGTTTGTGCAGTGGCAGTTCCACTTTCGATAATGTCAGTATATAGTGTCCCTTGAGCTAAAAACTCAATTCCCTCAAGTTTCGTTGCTTCATCATCGAATACATAAATAAACTCATTTCCAATGATTTTACGTTTCTTCTCAGGATCAGAGACGCCTTCTAATTTAGATAAGAAACGCTCTTTTGCATCCACTTTAATAACATTCATATGGAATCCTTCAGCGAAGGTCTTCATAACACTCTCTGCTTCATTCTTACGAAGTAACCCATGATCCACAAAAATACAGGTTAGTTGATCACCGATTGCTTTATGAATAAGGACGGCAACAACAGAAGAATCTACTCCGCCGCTAAGTGCACAAAGGACTTTTTTATCGCCCACTAACTCACGGATTTTTGCCATTTCCACTTCAATGAAATTCCCCATTGACCAATCGCCTTTACATCCACACACATTAAAAACAAAATTCTTCAACAACTCATTCCCATAAACAGAGTGACGGACTTCTGGGTGGAATTGAACCGCATAAAGTTTCCTTGCTTCATTACTCATTGCCGCAATTGGGCAGTGCGGGTTAGTTCCGTCAACGGTAAAGCCAGCAGGTGCTTCCACAACCAAATCTCCATGACTCATCCAAACGATTTGCTCCTGTGGCATATCATGGAAAAGCTTCGTCTGATTATGAATATTCATTTCAGCTTTCCCGTATTCACGATTCTTCGCTTTTTCAACCTTCCCATTAAAATGGACAGTCATTAATTGCATGCCGTAGCAAATCCCTAAGATAGGAAGGCCCATTTCAAAAATTTCCTCATCACAGCGAAATGAATTTTCATCATATACGCTATTAGGACCACCCGAAAAAATGATTCCACTTGGATTCATTTTTCTAATTTCCTCTGCTGTAATGGTATGCGGGTGAAGTTCACTGTACACACCAAACTCACGAATCCTGCGTGTAATCAACTGGTTATATTGACTTCCAAAGTCTAAAACAACAATCATATCCTGCGTACTTGTCAAAATGGCCACCTCTTCCAAATAATACTTTTAGTATGTACATTCATTACAAAAAAAACTAGAATTCTCCCTCCAAAAAGCGCAGAAGGCAGAATTCTAGTTTCTTAATAATTGCTATAACAGAAATTCCCGCCTTCATAGTCAGATCATTTACGGTGACCCGGTAGAGACTCTCGAACCAAATTTTCGAGTATATATGAAGAGTAGTAAATGTATTAAATTCTTAACACATTGTAACAATAGGTTGTTTTTCTGGTCAAGCAATTGTCTTTTTAATTAAATTTTCCCACAACTCTCGTGAATCCTTCCAACTTCCTTCTGGGAGTTTTTGATGGTACAGATATTGCTCATATCTATCCGTCAATTTAGACATCTCTCTCGATGCAAAGAAGGTATCAATGTATCGAGCATAATTCCTCAATGTTTGGCCTTCATTGCGTTTAAGTCCGTAGCGTTCCAATTGTTCCAAGAGAATTAGATAAGCTTTGCCCATGTTTTCGTCCTTTTTTCTTAAACGGAACTGAAGTAAATATAAATGCGGGATCCATTTTCCTCGTAATCTATACACTAGCCCAGCTGCACCCACAACGATGATAAAAATAAGCAGGATCATTTTCCATTTACTAACTAAGAACGTTTTAATGCTAATCCATAAATTACTAAATGAAAAGGTTGTTTCCGTCCCCTTTGGGGTGTCTGTATCTTCCTCTAGGTTCTGCTGGGGCTTTGGTGTTGGCGGCGCAGTTGTTTCTGCAGCTGCAGGTGTTCCATCTGGATTTGTAAAATCAATCGAAACTTGATTTGTAAATCCCTTTGTTGGTTCAAATGGAACCCATCCTTGATTAGGAAAATAAACTTCAACCCAAGAATGTGCATTATTATTGGTGATTTCATAGATCGATTTTGAAGTATCACCATTACTGTAATTCAAGAATTCTCCGCCTGTATACCCTTTTACCCATCGGGTAGGAATTCCTATAGATCGAAGCAAGATCGCCATTGTGGTGGAAAAATTATCACAATACCCTATTTTAGTTTCAAATAAAAACTGATCGACATAATCATCGTTTTCCCCCGGAACAGCCACATCACTCTGACTATAGGTGAACTCAGATCCACTAAAATGACGCTCTATTGCTTTCGCTTTATCAAACCAATTTGTTTCACCTTCCGTTATCGTTTCAGCCAATTCCTTGATTCTTTCGGGAAGGTTCTCAGGCAGTTGAGTATACCTTGCTAGAAATTCTGCACTAACCTTTTCAAAATCTACTACTGTTGTTTCTCTTAAATCAGTTGCTTTGTATTTCGGAATCTTATACTCCAATTCATAAGAAGTTGGCGCAACGGGTTTAGAATCGAAACCACTTAAAATGGAGAGTTTTTCTGTCGTTGAGTCAATCTCCAAGAGATACTTACGTTCAAAATTTACTCTTTGGATACCAGCAGGATAAATAAGGTGCTCATAATCCATAAACATAGATAAGGATGCACGCTCATCCCGGGTTTCCACATTAGAAGGAATAGAAAATACAGGGACTAAATCCTCTCCGCCGATCTGGTAGGGAGTGGAACCTGAGGGAATCCAGCCTTTTCCTGTATAATGGTCTTTTGTTTCAACCTTCCAATAATTTTTTTCTGGCGCTTCGCTCCGAAAAACGACACTGTCATCCCCGATAAAAGAGCCCCCTAGACGAGAATCATCGGTGCCGTAACCGACTTTTGCAATACCATTGCCAACTCCATCCTCCCCGCCTTTATTGCCCGCTGCCTTAAGATATGGGACAGGATCTGGCCATATTGGTTCGAATTTAGGAGCAACAATCCCAACAATAACGCTAAAAGCAATCATTAAAACTAATGGCCTCATCCATTTTCGGGTGATGAGAGTATCAGTCGTTACTTTTTCTTTAGCCACGATACGGTAATACGTTAACATCCCCATAACAGCAAAACCCACTACGACCGTTCGGACAATCGCTGTTTTTGCACTATAGAGTGTAAAAGTGTCCAAAACCGTTATATAAATAAGAGTCATAAAGAAAAAGATGAAAATACTTTTCCGATTCAACAGCCAATAGTGAACTAAATACACCATTAACCATAGAAGAATAAAAAACAAAAATGTCCGAAATTCATTTGTAATTCCTGCCCAATCCCTCGCCAAAATCACACTAAAATTTGTGGTCAAATTACCTGCAAAGGAGGACAACCAACTAAATTCAAAAAATCCAGTATCATAATGAAACAGGTTAAGCGAAAAGAAGATGAACCATATTTTTAAAATCGTTTGCCAAATCCACCTTACTCGTAAGAACGATATCGTAAAAGAAAGCAGAATGAAGATCACAAACATTTCAATATGATCAGTTTGGGTTAGTTGCTCCACTGGACGCAGCCATTCCCATAGAAGCAAAAAGCCAAGTAAATATAATAAAAAGGTCTGGATATCTCTTTTCATCGCACATTTACCTCCGAAAAGGCAGAAGCAAATTTTCCTTCATGAACCATAAGAACACGTACGTTTCGTGCATTTGCAAGTGCAATCAGCGATTTCTCATCTTGGGTAGGAGTTTCTGATTTTCCTTTGATGAGAAACAAAGTAATTTTCCCTTTTCTTTGCCCTAGAAAGCCTGCCTTTTCTATTAAAGGTTTTGTTAACTGAGCTGTTACGAGTAAGAAGGATACCGTTTGCTGAACAAACATTCCTTCGGTCTCTAACACCTTCTCAAATGAAGAAGAACTACTTGCATCTATCCTAGCAAGATGATAAAAGAGTTGATGCAGTTGATCATCTCCGCCTCTAATTGGAAATGACGCTCTTTCTCGGCTAATGGTTAAAAGGCCTGTTTGTGCTCCCTTTTTCAAAACTGCCCGTAATAAAGATGCTGTAAAGGAAACAATTGCCTCAAAGTGCTTATCCGGCGCACAATCCATCACCAAAAACACATCATGGGATTGCCGCTGCTCAAATTCCTTTGTCATAATTTCGTTGCGTTTTGCAGATGCTTTCCAATTAATCCATGAGAAGCGGTCACCCGGCTGGTAATCCCTTACGCCAATCGCCAGTGTGGTATCACGTTGTACACGTTCTCTTGATGCAGTCATACCTTGATCAAAATGGGTCTCAAATGGCCGGTAAATTAACTCTGTATAGGCTGGATAAGAGATAATTTTACTTTCAGTGTGATACACTTTTTCTTTTTCAAGTAAGCCCAGAAGGTCACCTGTTCGAATGACAAAGCTATTGAATACATGCTCCCCCCGCGGCAGTTCATCAATGATATATTCATAGGAAAATTCTTTCCTAAAACCAGGCAATACGAGTGACTTTGCATTCTTTTTCTGATGAGAAAACTTTAGCGTTTCATTTAATTGGTCCTCAATCAGCAAATAAAATATAGGAAAAAAAGAATTTCTCTTTACCTTTACGGTTACTTTTAAAGACTCCCCTGCATTATAGTCAGTCTTAGGTATTTCACGAGTAATTTCCAACTCATTCAAAGAATAGAACGATAAGCAGAAACAATAGAGAGCAAAAGGTAAAAAACTATAAAATAAAAACCAGCTTACAAATCCACCTTGAAACATGGCATAAGAAAAGGTAAGCAAAATCAAAAATAGTAAGATGACAAACTTCCATACTTTTTTGAATGGATTCCACAATCTCCTCATCATTACTTCACAAGCCTTTGTACAGGTACAGGTATTCTCGCAATCACGCGATGGACAATTTCTTCTGCAGAAATCCCTTCAAACCTTGCTTCTGATTTTAAAATGATCCGGTGTGATAAAACAAACGGCGCTAAATATTGTATATCATCCGGAAGAATATAATCGCGGCCAAACATGAAGGCGTAAGCTTGTGCCGCTTTCATCAAAGCAATTGATCCCCTTGGACTTGCCCCCAGGTAGACCCCAGAAAAGCGTCTCGTCATGTTGACGATATCAACGATATAGCGTTTTATCGTGTCATCCACATAAACCTCTTTGATTTCCTTTTGCAAGGCTATTAAACCTTCAAGATCAATTACGGGATAAAGATCTTCTATCGGCGGGACTTTTTGTGCTCTATTTAGAACTTCTATTTCTTCATCCACTTCTGGGTAGCCCATTTTCATTTTTAGTAGAAAACGGTCTAGTTGTGCCTCTGGTAATGGATATGTACCTTCGTACTCAATTGGATTTTGTGTTGCCATGACAAAGAATGGCTTTTGCAGTCGATGGGTCACTCCATCAATCGTTACACTGGCTTCCTCCATCCCTTCGAGCAGTGCTGATTGGGTCTTTGGTGAAGTTCGGTTAATTTCATCCGCGAGGATAATGTTCCCCATTAACGGTCCTGGCCGGAATTCAAATTCCATTTCCTTAGGATTATAAATGGAAATTCCAGTCACATCGGATGGCAATAAATCAGGAGTAAATTGAATTCTCCGGAAGTTAGCATTAACAGACTTTGCAAGGGCACGGACCATCATGGTCTTCCCCACACCTGGTACGTCTTCTAGCAGCACATGCCCTTCTGCTAATAAGGCAATAAGACTAAGTTCAGCTACATTTCTTTTTCCTATCATAACCTTTTCAATGTTTAAAAGGATTTTCTCTATCGTTGGATTCATTTGTTCTCGGGCCACTTTTCTTCCTCCTCATCGGTACTGCCGATTTAAAACAATATATCTATATATTCTATTTTTTTATGGAAATCTCCTGTAAAAAGACACACAATATCCAAAATTCCAATACATATTAGACGGATGAGTACCGTAAATGTTTCAATAAGTGAAAATATTCTATAAAAAAGAAAAAGGCTGCAAATGATAGTTTCATCATTCACAGCCCTATGCAGACTTTTTGTCCCCCTAAAGACATGCCCCCTATAGAATCAAGGGATAATGGGAAGATATTACATCATGCTACCTATTCATCAAGGAGTCTAAAGATATTTAAAATTGATAATTGCTTAACATTGAATCCTTAAAGCTCTCTCCATGAGTCCACTTTTTCGCTGATACATCTCATTCCAATAATAATAGTACAGTGCAATATTCAGCACTAAAGTGCCCTTGTGCTACTTCCCCTTCTTTATTTTTCCTCCATTGCTTTTAATGCTTTTGTTTTAAATCCACATTGCTCCATGGCTTCAGCAAGATCTGCTCTTAATTGTACTTCATCAAAATCCACTAATGTTTTTCCTGCAACCACTTGCTTCCCAGCGATAAATACATCTCTTACATTGCCAGCATTTGCTGAGTATACCAAAGCAGAATATGGATCAAAAATAGGAAACATATTGACTGAATCGGTTTCAATTAGGATGAAATCCGCTTGTTTCCCTGCCTCAATAGAGCCAATTTGCCTCTCCAGTCCTAAAACGTTCGCTCCTCCGATAGTTGCTAACTTTACAATTTCTTCAGCTGGAAAGGCACTGCGATCCTGTAAAAACGTTTTATGAAAATTGGCAAACAATCGCATTTGGTTAAATAAATCCAAGGTATTCCCGCTGCTTGGACCATCTGTTCCGAGCCCAACCGATACACCAGCAGCTAATAAATCACGAACACGGGCTACCCCTTTTGCCGATTTAGTATTAGCACCGATACAATGAGCTACTTTTACATCATACTTTTTTAATAACTCAATATCATGATCTGACAAATGAATACAGTGTGCAGCTACAAGTCGTGGACTCAATACACCAATCTCTTCTAAAAATTCAATCGGAGTTTGATGGTGTTCTTCACGAAATTTACTCATTTCAAAATCCATTTCACTGACATGCATCATCCATGGTACATTGTACTTTTCAGACAAACCATCAGCTTGCAGGAGAACTTCAATTGTATTAGAGTAGGGGGCATGCGGTGCAACTGACGCTTGAATTCTCATATTTCCTTGCCATTTCTGCATAAAACGTTGAGCATACTGTAAGCCTCCCATTGGCTCTGGTACATCAACCGTTACTAAATCTATAACTGTTTCTGCTAAAATAGCGCGGCTATGCATTTCTTCTGCTGCTTCTGCCAATTGTTGTTCAAAATAATACATGTCAAAGAATGTTGTCACACCGGCAAGCTGCATTTCAGCAATGGCATATTTTGCACTCGTGTATGCCAACTGTTCATTCATACATTCATTTTCTAACGGCAGCAAGAAGCGGTGTAAACGGTCTGGATAGTCATCCCCTAATGAACGAAATGGAATCATACCTATGTGAGTATGTGTATTGATCATCCCAGGTAACAAAATAGCCCCTTTCGCATCGATACATTTGTCATAGGCAATGTCATTTGGCAGTGAATCCATCGCACCAACATCTGAAATTATGTCGTCATCAATAATTATATAGCCGTTCGGGTACTGCCCCATCAGCTCATTCATGGTTAAAATCCAAGCATTTTTAATCACTGTTTTCAAATTTGTTCACCCTCAACTAGCGGGATCATCATTTGAGAACGCACATTCATCATCCCTTTGTCTGTAATTTTGATAGCAGGTGAAACCGGCAAAGATAAAGTCGAGAAGGACATAATTTCATTGCTGTTGCGGTAACCTAACCTATTCATGGCTTGACGCACTCCCTTCAATTGCGCACCTAGTTCTTGTATCGGCGCATCGCTGATTATACCGCCAACTGGCAATGGGCAAACGGCTTGCACCTTCCCAGCTTGTACCACAACATAACCACCTTGTATATCCAATAATTGTTTTTGCGCAGCTAGTATATCTTCCGAGCTCGTTCCCATTACCATCAAATTATGATGATCATGTGCCCAAGTAGTGGCGACAGCCCCTTTTTCATATATAGCTTTATCAACAAATCCGTAGGCGATGTTACCTGTTTTCCCATATCGCTCCATCACAACAATTAAGGCTAACCCGCTATTCTCCCAATCTAAAAAGCCATCTGAGACCCTAACCTCCCGCTGGACATGTTCTGTAAATGTACCTACTTCCGAAATTTGAATCACGTTGACTACAGCCTTTTCAGGTGCCTTCACCTTGAAACGTAAATCCTCTAATGTCAATGCCCGGCAATCTAAGGATTTATAGAAGTGTTCTGGAAAATCAGGCTTCACAGCAGGATAGCTGATTCCATTTCCCTGTCTATACACTAATTTCCCATCCTTATATACCGCCCCAATTTCAAAGCTTCCAACATCATTCAGCAATAGAAAATCGGCTTTAAAACCTGGGACAATCGCACCTCGATCCTGAAATCCCATTCTTCTAGCAGGCGTATAAGTAGTGCAATATATGGCCTGTTCGGCAGGCATCCCACATGAAATGGCTAGACGTACGTTTGCATCCAAATGTCCTTCCAACAAGTCGTCCGCCATCACATCATCCGTAATGATTGCAATATATTCATAGAAATCATTTTTAACAATGACACGCATATTTTCTGGAGTAATTGATTTCTTTTGAAATTCTAAAAACATTCCATTGGTGATTTTCTCATAAATTGATTCGGGCGATTGATGGGTATGATCAGCCGTTATCCCTGCATATAAAAACTTTGATAATTCTAATCCCGAAACCCGTGGAACATGCCCTTCTAAAGGCATTAGAGGCCTTTCCGATTGAACTGCAAGTAAAATCTGCCGGATCAAAGAATCTGGTTCATTGACAATGCCATTGAAGTTCATCGCTTCCCCAAGTGCTATTACTTTCGGATGCTGCAAGAGCTGTTTGACTTCTTCAACACCAATAAACCCACCAGTTGTTTCTAATTCTGGCGTCGTCGAAGGGACAGAGGAAGGAATCGCATAGAAAATATCCATGACACTTGGCTGGGAAAAGAACGCCTCAAGTCCTTGCATACCAAACACATTCGCAATCTCGTGAGCATCTGCGACAACGGTTGTTACTCCATGGGTTACGACCGCTTCTGAAAAAATGGAAGGGGATGTCATTGAGCTTTCTATATGCATGTGAATATCCATTAATCCTGGAATTAAATACTGCCCTTTCGCATCAACCACTTTACTAGCCTGTAAATTTTCAATTTCGTCACCCGTTATATAATAAAATTTATCATCAATAATAAACACATTGTTCTTTTCAAACTTTTTGATAAAAGTGTTAAAAACCTGTGCATTTATAATGGCTAAATCGACTTTCATTTCTATTCCTCCTGCCCAAGTACTTTAATAAAAAGAGAAAAAGGCCAAGAATTATCCTTAGCCCTTCTCCTTACTATCGATTTTATTTATTTAAAATCCGATTCCATTGATTAATCCAAGATTCAAGGTTTTTATTAACAAATAATGAATCCACTTTGTTTGTACGTTCAGCCACATCACCATACGTTTTATTTTTAGCCGTCTCTTCGTCTAATACTACATTTTTGTTGGTTGGAGCTTCATTAAGAGACACTGCCGTTTTTTCCTGAACTTCCTGGCTTAGTCTCCAATCGATATATTTATAGGCCAAGTCCTTATTTTTGGAGTTTTTGTTGATGTTGATCGTGTTAAAGTTTGCGTATGTTCCAGATTCCGGAACAACATAGGTTATATCTGGATTGGATTCCGTGATAATCGGAACAGCAAAGTCGCCGACAACAGCTGCTGCAATTTCTCCAGATTGGAACATGTTGGCTAAATCCGAAGATTTGCTATACGTTTTTACAACGTTTGGAGCTAAATCAGTGATTCCTTCAAATGCTGATTTTCCATTATCAGTTGTAATGTCAACATTCTCGTGACCGCTTGCTACATATAGCATCGCTGGACCAAATGTTGTAGTAATGTCTGGAATGGAGATTTTCCCTTTTAAAGAAGAGTCCCATAGATCATCCCATTCCTTAATTTCTTTACCTGCTGTCTGTTTATTATAAACAATCCCGATACTGTTCAGCGTGTAGGCTGGGCCAGAACCATCTGCAGCTAAATCTTTTGCACTATCGATTAAGTTGTCCATATTTGGAGCTTTAGAGCTGTCGATTTTTTCAAATAAATCTGCTGATACACCGTCAGCCGCATTTGATTGCGACAATTCTATCACATCAACCGTTGAGTTTGGATTGCTTTTCAATTTTGTTAAACGCTCAGAGCTCGTACCCGTTTCTAACACAATGTCCACATTGTATTTTTCTTCAAATGGTTTAAAGACATCTTCTTGCATTTTATCTTCTTCCAAACCAAAAGTTGAGATGATCAATGTTTGTTTTTCCTTACTCGCATCTTTGTCCCCGCCGCCGCATGCAGCCAATATACTAGCGGTTACTAAAGTTAAACTTACTAAACCTAATTTCTTTTTCATTTTGTTCTCCCCTTTTCTTGGATGTTTTAAACTATGATTAGTTTGTGAGATGGCATGGATAATGTAACTTCGTCTCCAACTTGATAGACCACATCATCTGTTTTATTTGCGAGTAATTTGCCAATAGGTGTTTCGACTTCATATTGGTAGGACTTGCCCAGAAACGTACGGACTTTTATAATCCCTGACACCATATTATTTTCATTTTGTTTAGTATTTCTTGCAATCTCGATATCATCCGGACGGATGGTTCCCGTACACTTTCCTGGCTCCCAATTGCGAGTACTTAGGAAAACTGTTCCATCCACAGCTTTATACTTCCAATCTTCTGTTGGTGTTAATTCAAAGAAGTTCTCAAACCCGATAAAGCGGGCCACGAACTCCGTCTTTGGATTATTATAAATTTCTTCAGGTGTGTCGAACTGTTCAATGATCCCTTTATTCATAACAGCAACTCTGTCTGAAATGGAGAAACATTCCTCTTGATCATGCGTTACAAACACAGATGTAATGCCTAATTGCCTTTGAATCCGTTTAATTTCGATACGCATTGCCAAGCGCAGTTTAGCATCTAAGTTGCTTAATGGTTCATCTAATAATAATAATTTTGGTTCGATGACTAAGGCGCGCGCTAAAGCAACACGTTGTCTCTGCCCGCCTGAAAGTTGTTTGGGATAGCGGTCACCCAGCTCTTCTAAGCCTGTAATCGCTAAAATATCTTTTACCTTTTTTTCAATGGAATTCTTTTTTTCCTTGCGTAATTTCAAGCCGAACGCAACATTTTCCTTAATCGTTAGATGGGGAAACAATGCATAGCTTTGGAATACCATTCCAAATTCACGTTTATGAACAGGCACCTTTGTTAAGTTTTGCGTGTCAACAAGAAACTCACCATCATTCGGCTCAATTAAGCCGGCAATGACGCGTAAGGTGGTTGTTTTCCCGCAGCCTGACGGGCCTAACAAGGAAACCAATTCGCCCTTTTCAATTGATAAATTTAAATCTTTTAAAATATTGGCTTTGTTGTCATAACTCACACGAATATCTTTTAATTCAACATAGGACATAATGCTGTTTTACCCCCTTCGCTGTTAACATCCTGGTTGTACCTATGAAATACTTGCTAACCCTAACGTCTTCTCGATAATATACATCAGAATAATCGTACCAAGCATTAAAATAACTGATAAAGCAGACACGGATGGATCATAGTTATATTCTATATAATTCATTAAGCTAGTTGGCAGCATGGTTACACCTGGTCCTGATAAAAACTGTGATACAGGTATATTGTTGAAAGAATTAATGAATGCCAACATGAAGGAGGCAAAAATTCCAGAAGTAATGTTCGGTAATACCACTTTTATAAACGCTTGTAATTTTGTGCACCCTAACGTCCACGAAACTTCTTCAATTGAAAAATCAAGCTGCTCAATTGTTGAACCAACCACCCGTATGACGTAAGGCAGGCAAATCAAGAAATGGCCTAAAAACAATCCTTGGATGATAGGAAATTGAAACTTGATGACAATAAATTGATACATAGCATATCCAACTACCAAGCCTGGTACAATCGTTGGCGAAAGGAAGAAACTCTTAATCCAATTTCGTCCAAACACCCTGTGACGTGCCAAAGAATAAGCAGCTGGAACACCAATAATTAATGCCAAGAGAGTCGCAAAAAATGCTACTTGCAGACTAAGAAAGAAGCTGTCCATAAATGCTTCATTGTTAAAAACCTTACTATACCATTCAAGGGTAAAACCTTTAATTGGAAATTGAATGGTTGAGTTTGTTCCAAAAGAGGTTACTATGATAATGAGCAAAGGAACTAACAGAAATGCAAAAACTAGGCCAGCAAAGATTTTTAAACCGATATTTTTACGCATTTTCCTCACCTCTTTTATCCATGCGTCCCGCAACCCAGCTGAATAACTTCATCACGATTAAAGTCGCCACAATCATAATCAAGGCAATGACACTTGCACCTTGCCAGTTTCCTAGTGCAGTTGCACTTTGATATAAGAACGTAGCTAACATGATATTTCGATTCCCGCCTAATAATTGCGGGGTTGTATAAGCTGTCAAGCTTCCTGTGAAAACTAAAATGCTGCCAACAATAATCCCCGGCACACTTAATGGCAGGATAACCTTCACAAAAGCAACCAAGCGATTGGCGCCTAACGTTTCTGCTGCTTCCATAATTTCAGAATCAATGTTCTCTAAAATTCCCACTAACGTAATAACCATTAATGGCAGGAAGAGATACACAGAGCCAATGACAATGGCGAATTCTGTATAAAGCATCGTAAGCGGCTTAGAAAGTAAGCCAATATTCATCAAAGCATTATTTAAAATACCGTCTTGTCCCAAAATTGTAATCCATGCAAAACTCCGTACAACTGAATTCGTTAACAACGGAAACAATGTGATCGACATTAATAGCCCGCGCCATTTTTTCGGACTTTGGGAAATGTAGTAGGCAGTCGGAACTCCTAACACTACACAAATCAGAGTAGCAATCAGTGAAACCTTTATTGTCCGCCAAAAAATACCAAAATTATACTCATCCAAGAAGAACGAAGTGTAATTCGAAAAGGTAAACCCTCCATTAAAGAATGTCGGAAAAATGGTAGAAATAAGAGGTAACACCAAAAATAAAATCAAGAGAATCAATCCTGGAGCCAAGATGAGATAAGGGATTCTTCGCTGCGTCATTTCTGGCCTCACTTTCTAAGTCAAAAAAGTATTATTGAATGATGATTAAACACCATACTAGGATCCGGTTTTATCTATCCTTTACATTTAAGATTATAAATAGAAAAAATCATTTTGGCAACACAAAAGACGAATATTAATTTAATTTCTGCATTTAAATGTTCGGTAAATCACAGAAAACGCTATCAAAAATTTTATTAAATGTATGTGTAATGCGATTTTTCACGAACATTAGAATAAAAAAAAAAAAAAAAAAAAAAAAAACAATGCATCTTACCTAAAATAACCAAAAAGGGCTAGTTATCTACAGGGACCGAAAATGTACTTAACCATTTCTCAAAATCAAGAAAAAGGCCTCCCACCAGTTAAGTAAACGGATGAAAGACCTTGTCAAATATATAAAAAAATGAGGATGACTCAAAAGGTCGTTGAATAACGATTCTTTTAAGTCATCCTCATCCATTTTCTATCTCCGTGTAATTAGGATGCTTTTTTAGCCTGTTCCATTTCCAGTTCTTTTTTTGCAGCATTTTTTGCCCAGTAGGTAGCAACCAATGGTCCAGAAATATTATGCCACACAGAGAAAATCGCACTCGGAACAGCCGTAAGTGGAGAGAAATGTGCAGTTGCTAGCGCTGCGGCAAGTCCTGAGTTCTGCATTCCGACCTCGATTGAGATTGCTTTTTGATCGGCATACGGGAATTTGAACCATTTTGAAATAAAGAAACCTAATACCAATCCAACAAAATTATGGAGAATGACCATACTAAGAATTGCTAAACCAGATTCCAGGATATTTGCTTTATTCGCTGCTACCACTGCTGAGATAACACCGACGATTCCAATTACAGAAACAAGCGGCAGGATTTTCGCCCCTTCCTCTGCTTTGTCCTTCAAAATCCATTTGAAGACGATACCAAGGATAATAGGAAGAAGAACAATTTGAACCGTTGAGAGAAGCATGTCCTTTCCTGATACAGGAAGCCACTGGCTCGCTAATAGGTAAATAAGTGCAGGGGTTAGAATTGGTGACACCAAAGTCGCTACCGATGAAACAGCAACTGACAAGGCGACATTTGCTCTCGCTAGGTACGACATTACATTCGATGCAGTTCCCCCAGGACAGCAACCGACCAATATAACACCTACCGCTACTTCAGGCGGGAGATTCAACCCTACTGCCAGAAGATACGCTACACCCGGCATAATAATGTATTGAGCAGCAACCCCTACGAAAACAGCAAGAGGCTGTTTGAATACGGCCTTGAAATCTTCTACAGATAACGTTAATCCCATCCCAAACATGATAATTCCAAGCAGGATCGAGATATAAGGGGCAATCCAGGTAAAACCGCCTGGAAACATCATGGCTAAAGCCGTGAATAGTAAAACCCAGTAGATAAAAGTGTTACCTGCTACTGTACTAATTCTTGCTAGCATATTCATTTGAAGTCCACACCCTTTTTTTAGAATTTTTCAATTATTTTATTATACATTATATTCAGACAATATCAACGACATTTTTCGTTAAATAACCACAAAAAAAGACTACCTCCAGTTTTTTAGGAAGTAGTCTTACTCTAGAAAAAAGACATTTACGTAATGTTCTCAGTTTGGTCACAAGTGAACTTAACCATTTCCCTTTAGGAGTGGTTAAATCACATTGCACCCCATTTCCCCACTTTTTCGCACCATAGTTTCACGAAAAGGTCGATTATAAAAAAATCCCCCGGAGTAGATTAACAAATTCGTATTAATACCCTATCAGTTCCTCAACTTCCTTCTTATTCGGGAGAGCAGAGATAGCTCCTTTTCCTGTAGTAGTGAGAGCGCCGCTAGCATTCGCAAACTGTAGGATAGCAGCCTGGTGGTCTCGGAGCACTTCCTCAATGTTTTCCGGATTTGCATGCAATTCTAGTAATTGATATAAAAATCCGCCAATGAACGCATCACCTGCTCCAGTTGTGTCCACCGCTTTTACAGAGTATCCGCTCGATTCAAACTTCCGATCTTTTAAAATCAAATCCGCTCCGGCCGCTCCCTTTGTGTAAACAACTGCCTTCACGTTTCCAACGAATAATGATTGTATAGCCTCCGACTCATCTTGTATTCCCGTAATAAAATTAAGCTCTTCATCGGAAACCTTTACGATATCTGCAGTCGGTAAAAATTCGAGTATTGCTTTACGACAGTCCTCTGGATTTTCCCAAAGCGGAAGCCGTACATTTGGGTCAAAGCTGACCAAGCCACCCGCACCAGAAACAGCAGCAATCGCTTTTTTATGAGCCTGTTTCATCGGGCTTTCCACCAGATCAACCGAGCAAAAATGGAGTATATCCCCCTTCTTGAACCATGCTAGATCGACCTCCTCCTCGCTTAATAGCAAATCAGCGGAAGGATTACGGTAAAACGAAAAGTCACGTTCCCCGTTTTCTTTTAACGAGACAAAAGCTAAGGCTGTATTCGCATCACTAGTCCGGTATATTTTATCTGTTTCAACACCTGCCTCGACAAGCTTTTCGACTAAAAAGTCACCAAAGGCATCGTTCCCTAATTTAGAAATCATCGATGCTTCCTGCCCATACTTAGCAACAGCGGCAGCCACATTCGCCGGTGCTCCCCCAGGAGCCCTCTCAAATGTGACAACATCCTTTAAAGCAACCCCTTTTTGGAGAGGAATAAAATCAATTAACACTTCACCAATTGAAAATAGCTTTCCCATTTTGTCACCTCTAGTACCTCTTAAATATTATTTGATATCCCATTTAACAGCCTTTACATTCGTATGTCCACCACGAGCAAACACACGTACTCCACTGCTAGCTTTACCAGGAAAAATTCTCCCAGTAAATACTTCTTCCCCATCATTTACAAATACTTCGACAGAGGACACATCAACAAAAATTCGAAACGATATCTTTTCAGTGTCCAATGTACATTTCCGAACCGTACCAAACTCCTCGGCAAAAGATTCGCCCGACTCAGATCGGTCAAATACAACCTTTTTCGCAACACTATCATATTTAATCACGGTTTTCTCCATTTCGCCAACCCGAAGTTCCAAACCAAACTCCTCAGCACTACTATCAGAGAATTCCGCAACAAGCTCATACACGTCACCCTCAAAGTTATCGAGACGAACATTCTCATTCTCGACTCTTTGACTTGTTTCCACCTTTTCTCCGCGAAGCAATTTCAATTCAGAAACCGGCTGTTGAATCAGTTTTCCGTCTTTAACCGTTAACTCACGAGGTAGTGTTAAACAATGTGCCCAGCCATTTTTATCAGTAGGATAGTCAATTTCCGGTAATCCCATCCAGCCGACTAAAATCCGCCTTCCCTGGTGATCCACCGTTGTTTGCGGTGCGTAAAAGTCAAAACCGCGATCCAGTTCATGAAATGGACCATGCTTTAACTCGATATTCTCTAAATCTATGGGACTTCCAACTACATACCCTGATTGATAAATATTTTGATAGCTGTCGCCCTCCGGCTTTAACCCTTGTGGGGAGAAAAGGAATACACCTTGCCCATCCAGTTCAAAGTAATCCGGACATTCCCACATATAACCGAACTCTTTACCTAACCCTGTCTTCACTTCGCCTGCTAACTGCCAATCTTTTAAATCCTTAGACTGATATAAAACTACACTTCCAGTCTCATTTACCCTTTGGGCACCAATCACTGCATAGAAGAGGTCCCCATTTTTCCAAACCTTTGGATCGCGGAAATGATCGGTATAACCGCTCGGAACTTCGGTAATCACCGGTGCACTCATTTTGACAATACTTCCATCCGGACTCATCACAGCCAAACATTGATAGGGATGTCGATTCCAATCTTCATCGCGTGTATTGCCTGTATACATGAAGTATAATTTCCCCTCATGCTCAATGCCGCTTCCGGAATACGCCCCATGACGATCAAACTCATTCGATGGTTCAATGCCCATTCCAACATTTTCCCAATGAACCAGGTCTTTAGACTTCGTATGATACCAATGCTTCAATCCATGAACCGGTCCGAGCGGGAACCATTGGTAGAATAAATGGTATTCCCCATTAAAATAACTAAATCCATTCGGATCATTTAACAATCCTGTTACTGGCTGAATATGAAAAGACTGGCGCCATGGGCATTGATTCACTAGTTTGGCTAACCCTTGGATTTCATCTTCGGATACCTCGTCCATGGTTCTGTATCGCTGCTCTTTTGTCCATTCCATGCTGTTCACTCCTAATAAACCAAAGGAGAATCACAGGATTCTCCTTTTCATTTTTTATTATGCTGCTTGATCAGATGTTTGTTTAACTGCTTTTTTTTCGTCTCTTTTCGCTAAAACAATCGTGACGATAAATGCTACTGCAAATGCGATTGCCATACCGATAATATAAGAAATAATGGTATCTGGGCGAATCGAGATGATTCCTGGTATACCTGCTGCCCCTAATGCAGTAGCTTTAACCTTGAACATCGTTACAAAGCCAGATCCAACGGCAGAACCGATAATGGCACCGATAAATGGATAGCGTAATTTCAAATTAACCCCAAACATCGCTGGTTCCGTAATCCCTAATAAGGCAGAGATTCCAGCTGCTGAAGCCGTTCCTTTGATCTTGGCATTTTTCGTTGTTTTTAGCACTGCAAGAGTCGCTCCTCCTTGTGCAATGTTTGACATCGCCGCAATGACAAAAATAAACGATCCACCCGTTTTTACAATATCAGCAAGCAATTGCGTTTCTACTGCAATGAAACTATGGTGCATGCCAGTAATAACGATTGGTGCATAGAGTAATCCGAAAAGGATTCCGCCAATGATACCTGTTGAGTCATATAACCAGACGATTCCATCTGTTAGTAAATTTCCTGCCGAACGTGTCAGCGGTCCTACCAATGTAAACGTTAAAAGTCCAGTAATAAAGATAGATACTAACGGTGTTAATAGATTGTCTAAAGCAGATGGAATAACCTTCCGTAAGGATGTTTCAATTTTTGCTAGAATAAAAGAAGCCGCAAGAACAGGAAGTACAGTTCCCTGATAGCCTACCTTTTCTATTTCTAGACCAAAAAGATTCCAAACTGGGACTTCATTATTTAGTAACGCTGCACCATAACCGTATCCATTTAATAGGTCTGGATGAACCATAAGCATTCCAAGCGTGGCCCCTAGGAAAGGATTCCCACCAAACCGCTTCGTTGCGGAAAAGCCGATTAATATCGGTAAGAAAACAAAGGCCGCATTTGCAAATGTATTAATAAGTGCCGCTAAATCTGCCATTTCTGGATTGGCATCCACCAAGGATTTTCCTTCAATAAATAAATCTGGGGCTGTTAAGATATTATTAATACCCATTAATAAACCACCAGCTACAATCGCTGGAATAATCGGAACAAAAATATCTGACAGCATTTTGACGAATTGCTGAATCGGATTTAGTTTCTTTGCTGCCGCATCTTTTACGTCACTCGTTGACATTTCCGTTTGACCTGACATTTCCGCTAAGTGTTTATAAACCACGTTCACCGTTCCAGATCCTAAGATAATTTGAAACTGCCCTCCTGTTGAAAAGGTCCCTTTCACAACATCCATGTTGTCCAATGCTGCTTGATCAACGAATGATTCATCGTGTAAAACAAGACGTAAGCGTGTGGCACAATGTGCTGCAGCTGAAACATTTTCCTTACCACCTATGGCATTCAGTACTTCACTCGCAATTTTTTTATGATCCATCATAATCCCTCTCTTTTCATCAGATTCGATTTAGGAACCGGTTCCAAATAACCGTAAAAATAAAAACCTTTCGAAGGCGGAACCGGTTCCATTATTTACTAAAAAAAATAATTAGACAAAGAGAAACCGAATTCATCTGTTACCATGTGAATAGGTCCTTTTGATTGGAACCGGTTTCGTTGTCTTTATTATAGGGTACGGTAAAAGAGATTGTCAACGCTTTCCCGCTCAATTATTTCAAATTTAGAAAGTGTTACTTTTTCCACAGGGAGTTCATTGACTAACTCTACAATATGTTTTGCAGCCGTTTCCCCCGCTTCTTTGTAAAAGAACTTCGCCGTCGTTAAGCCCGGATGGATGATTCCTGCCACATCATAGCCGCCAAAGCCCGTCACTGCTAAGTCATGTGGTATATTAATCCCCTCTGAATATGATGCCTTTAAGACCCCAAGAGCAATATTATCGGTTGCACAAACAAAGATGGCTGGCTGAAATTCATCGATGATTTCCTTTGCACTAGCTTGCGCAGCTGGTATCTTGAATAAGGTCTCATAGAAGCGAACATCACAATCATCTACTTCTTGTATCGCCTTTTTAAAACCCTGTTTTCGTTTCACGCCTACTGAAATATCCCGTTCCGTTACACCGAGATAAGCAATTTTCCGATATCCTTTTTCAAGGACGTACCGCCCCATCGCATAACCAGCATTAAAATCATCATGTATCAGACTATGAAAGTTCTCATGCTCTTGTCCAATTAACAATACAGGAACCTTAACACTTTCAAATGCCTCAATATGCTGATCCGTAATTTCGGTAGCAAGCAATATAATCCCCGCTATCTTTTGATTGGCGAAGCTATAAATGCTTTCAATTTCTCGCTCCAGATTTTGACTAGTATTGGAGATAAGCATCTGATAGTTCATTTTCTTTAATTGTTCATCGATGCCAATTAACGTTTGTGAAGAAGCATAAGAATCAAGCCTTGGAACAATCGTGCCAATAATATTCGTTTTCTTCGCTTTCAAGCTCTGCGCAAACGGATTCGGAGAATACCCGGTTTCTTTGATTGCCCGTTCAATTTTCTTCTTCGTCGCTTCACCCACTGAGCCGCCATTTAAATACCGAGAAACCGTACTTTTCGCCACACCCGCAAGCTTAGCAATATCTAAAATTGTACTCATTGTTCTCTACCTCATAACATTTCAAGTTTATATTATCATTATAGTATCACAAATAACTTGGAAATTGGGTCAGTCCCCCGTTGCGTTAAAGCAGTTATTCACTGAGGGACTGACCCCCATTATTCAAAAAAGCAGAGACCAAGAATACTTGATCTCTGCTTTTTTGATATTTTTAAGATGTTTATTACTAAATTATAACATTATGCCATGACGTTCAAATGCTGCTGCTTCTAGAACGGACATACCTTGCGCCTCGGCAGCCCTAGCCACTTTTTCCGAAACTTGCGGTGCAAGATTGGCAGGGGCAGCGTAGGACATCTCTCTTGCGCGCGCAGAGTTTCTGCGTTGGAATGGTCCCCAGATCGCGAAGGTTTTGCCTGGACTTTGAATATTAACAAAAAGCGTGTTTCCATCAGGGGAGAAGGTTGGTCCTGCCAATTCAGAATCACTTAAACGGTTGGCAGCAAAAGGATAGACTTTGCCTTCTGGGGTAATTCCCATAAGTCGATCTTGACCTGAACCATCTTCTGCATACCAAAGGTCGCCCCATGGAGTCATACAGATATTATCTGGATATTCCATTTCTCGTGCATCATTTCCCTCATAGAAAAGCTCTAATGTATTAGTGTGAGGAATATAACGGTAAACGCGGCCAAGTTTTTTGTCGCCGGCAGAGGTATCATCAAACCAGAAAACCCCCTCTTGGAAGAACGCTCCCTCAAGTCTTGAGAATTTAATGCAGTTTTGTGCAGCTGCTTCCTCACGGCACATATGTGGATCTACTTTCTTCCAAACAATTTTAAATGTTTGGCCTGTTTTGAATGTGCTTGCTGCTGGATCCGTTACCGCTTCAATCGCAGCTGCATACAGCGTACCGCCTTCTTGTAAAGCGCCAGGCTTTTGGCTCGTGTTATTTGGGATAAAACGGTAAAGGTAGCTTGGGCTCGCATCTTCAGTTAAGTATACATATCCTGTAGATGGGTCAATTGCACAGGCCTCGTGTGCAAAACGGCCCATCTCCTTGATTGGGGTTTTGGACATTTCGTTTTCCGGCTGCTGTGGATCTACTTCGAATACATATCCATGTGTTGTAGAACGTGTTTCTTCACAAGTTAGCCATGTACCCCATGGTGTCGCCCCGCCAGCACAATTTCGAATTGTACCTGAAGAGGTTACGTATTCTTTGATAACTTCTCGATTAGCTCCTACAACTAGAGCTGATGTACCACCTTGAGCTGATGCATCATACGGATTGCTTCCAAATGCCGCGCCTGCTCCCAATTCATGGTTACGAACCAGAATGGTAGTATTGTTAGGGCCCTCGAAAGCTGCCATCCCATCAAAGGCGCCCGGGATTTTTGCCCCATTTGTCATTACTCCGCCTTCTTTAGAGATAATTTTGTAATGAAAACCTTTTGGAAGGTCGAGAATTCCATTCGGATCCGGCACCAAAGGACCGTAACCGCCAAAACCGCTGGTTGGATTATTCGTCGCATCCGCAAATGCTTTTGAACCAAGTGCTAATACCCCTGTTGACCCAAGTGTTAGGGCAAGTGTACCCATTCCTCCCGCTTTTAAAAAGTCTCTTCTGTTCAAACCATTTTTAGAAGTATCATTATTCACAGTCTATCTCTCCTCAAATATTAATTATGAATCTAGTAATAGATTAAATTGAAAGTTTTAAGGGAAGATAGGATTTTTGTAAAAATTCAGTAAATTATTGATAAGGAATTGTAAATAGATCATAGTCCCACTCAAATTTATTAACTGAATACTTCACCAATTCTTAACACTTCTTAATATGGCATTTACACTCAAGTAATTATTTCTTCAAATTTCTATCGTACTATTTAATAGAATCTACTAAGGGAGGAAATAAGTAATGAAAATCACAAAATTGGTAATGTGCCTGATGTCTATTGTATTTTTTATCGGTTTTCTCATGGGGACACAGTCAGAAGCAACAGCAAATGCAACAGAGTTTGAACGAGGTGTATCGATCAATGTAAAGGTGATGTCCTATAATATTCATCACGCTGAAGGTGTTGATAGAGTATTGGATTTGGAACGAATTGCTAAGATTATTGAGGATGAAGGAGCAGAGATTATTGGGTTGCAGGAAGTGGACAACCACTGGTCAGAACGCAGTGCTTTTGAAGACCAGGCAAAATGGCTGGCTGAGCGGCTTGGTATGTTTTATGTCTATGCTGCCAACTTGGACAGAGATCCATTAATTGAAGGGGAACCGCGCCGTCAATATGGAACAGCGATTTTGAGTAAGTATCCAATTTTGAACTCTGAAAACCACTCTCTTACGAGAATCGGAAATACAGAACAACGGGGTCTCCTTGAAGCTACAATAAATGTAAAAGGTAATCACCTCCATTTTTATAATACGCATTTGGCTTTAACAACGGCCGAGCGTGAAATACAAATGAAGGAAATCATTGCAATAGCAGGAGATTCCAAAGGACCACAAGTCATTATGGGAGATCTAAACGCAGTCCCAGAAAGCATTGAAATGCAGCCGATGTATGCACATTATCTTGACGTATTTGCGGATCAGCCTCAGGCTTATACCTATTCGGCTATGAATCCTATTAAACGTATTGATTATATTTTTACCTCATCTGATATTAAAACGGTAGAAACAAAAGTAATAAATACATTAGCTTCCGATCACCTGCCAATTACTGCTGAAATTGTATTAGAAAGACTGGAACCTTTTATTAATGGCGGAAAGTAAAGACCAGGATAAATACCCATTTAGCTGTAATGGCTTGATGGGTATTTTTTTGATTAAGTCGACCACCTTTAATAAAACCTCTAATCTATTAATAGGTATTTACATGGAAATCCACTAATGGTTTAGAAGAGTTCAAGCGACGCTGATTTACAGCTTGTTACTAAAAATATAACTTTGTCGCATAACTCAAACATTCCCTTTAATTGTTATGGATTCTGTAATAAAAAAAGGGCCTTCCACCAGTTCAGTAACCGATGGAAGGCCTTCATTTATTATGGAAAAAAATTACCTCAAGGCTTTCTGATGTTTATTACATCATAAAACCCGTAAGATGAGAGTGTGTAATATCGTTAAGGTTAGGTGCAAAAAGTGCGAGTTTATCAGAGTTCGGTTAATTTCTATCTGTAATATCTTTAATGGTAATTAACCTTTTTTTACAAGATTGCGTTAAAAAAATGTTAGCGTCCTTACAAACATTCTTAACTTCCCCTTTCGGAATTACCTAAAAATACCCATATAAGCATTATGCGAATGCCAATGAAAAATTAAAATTCATTTTCCACTAATGTATGAATTAGCTTTATCAGCCAAGAATAGAGTCAAATTTGCACGTCTTCTATTGTTCCAAAGTGGCAAACGGGATTTTTTTCCAATACTGCATTTAAACTTTCTTCTGTTGGATAATTAACTCTCATCATTTCTCCTGAATCAATTAATCGAGGTTCGCTTGCTCTAACATTTCCTTTAGAGGACTCTTCGGAAAATTGCTTTCATCATACAATTTTTCTATAAATTCTTGGAACATATCATACCTTTTAAAATATGTATAAACATGCTCCGTTTTTCTAAATAAGATTATCTCTATTAGGTTCATTATTTCCTTTAACTCTAAGTCCTCTATTTCTAGTTTATCTAAAATAACATAAAATTGAATAACAACATTTGTGAGTGTTTCGTGTGATTAAAAAGGTGTCGCACTTTTGTCCCATAAGTGCCTATTTTCGAATTCCTGTCTTTTCAGCCAATTTCGTAAAACTATCTTTTTCCTTATTTACCGCTTTTGTAAATTCTTCAGCGTTTAAGTAGGATGGCTGCAGTTTGACTTTCTCTAATTCTTTGACAAATTGTTCATCTTTTTCCATTTTCGCTATAGTTGAATCCCATTTTTTTATAATTTCATCAGGTGTGCCCTTAGCAAAGGATAATCCAGTCCACCACTTTACTGTCAAACCTTTAAATCCTTCCTCCTCCACAGTCGGAACTTCCGGGAAAAGCGGGCTTCGTTTTGCAGATTGAACGGCTAGAATTTTAATTTTTCCTGATTCTGCAAGGGAATATAACTCTCCAACTGTATGTACGGCTAAAACGACGTGACCGCCCGCTACCTTGGCTGCAGAGTCACTGGATCCTTCAGATGAAACCATACTTGTTTTTTTATAATCAACACCAATAGAATCAAGCCATTCGGCTACACCAAAGGCTGAAAAACCGGCTGGTCCTACACTGGCCCACGTTAGTTTTTCCGGATTTTTCTTAACCCAATCTGATAACTCTTTGAAACTATTGAACTGGGAATCTGATTTTACTGCATAAGCCAAAGTTCCTTCCGCAATCCGAGAAACAAACTTATTGTCTTTTGCCGTTAATGTTGGATTGGAATTACCTGCTTCATACATCGTTGATGTGGAGTTATTATTTACTAAAACAGTATAGCCATCTGCTTTTGCTTCCTTTAAAGCGTACTGCGCCCCAATGATTCCCCCGCCGCCTGGTTTATTGGTAACAACAACGGGTTGCCCCCATTCCTTGCTCAAATATTCACCTACAGCTCTAGCTGCCAAATCCACCCCGCCTCCTGCTGCAAAGGGAACAACCAGTTCAATTTGCCTTGCCGGATAGGAATTCACCTTTTTATCTTCGACGGATGCCGTTTCTTTCGTATCGTTAGAGCAGCCTGTCAAAATAACCATTAACAGTAATAAAGCCGAAAAAACGCTTGATAAAACCTTCCTCATATTCTTTCCTCCAATTTTGTATGTTTATGAAAATTCCATTTGTTCTCCGGTCTCCTGGATGATTCGCTTTTTCGTCCGTTTCATTAACATGATGGAGATGATCATTAAGAACCCCGCCAACAGAAGTAATGTTAGGGATATAGGCCTTTGGAAAAAAATCAACACATTTCCTGATGATATTTCCAGTGATTGAATAAAAGAACTCTCCATTTTTGGACCTAAGACTAAGCATAAAACGAAAGGGATAAGTGGCCACTGAAATTTATGGAACAGATATCCAAATATTCCGAAAGTAATCGCGACAACCACGTCAAACATACTGTTTCGAACAGTGTAAGCCCCTATTACACTAACCATCAAAATCACAGGACCCAAAATCCCAAAAGGGACTTCCGTTAGCTTGGCCCATAACCCGATCAAGGGAAGATTTAAGATTAGCAGAATAATATTTCCAATGAACATACTGGCAATAACGGTCCATACCAGCTGGCTGTTTTGTTCAAAAAGGACAGGTCCCGGGGTTAATCCATAGATCATCAATGCTGCTAATAAAATCGCAAGAGGCGGGGATGCCGGAATTCCTAATGCCAATAATGGGATAAAGCCCCCCGAGCTTGTCGCATTATTGGCAGATTCTGGACCTGCCACTCCTTCAATTGCACCATTCCCAAACTTCTCCGGACTCTTTGACACCTTTCTTTCCAAGTCATAGGATAGGAAAGAAGTGATGGTCGCAGATACTCCCGGTAAAATTCCGAGAAAGAACCCAAGCAGGCTTCCTCTTAGAATAGGGGAGAAACTCTTTTTCATATCCTCCTTATTTGGGTAGGCGTTTTTTATCCGTTGATGGTTGATACTAACCCGTTTTTCCTCTAGTCCTTTTAAGACTTCCGTTATGGCAAATAATCCAATGATCACGCTAATCATCTCGAATCCGCCATTAATTGCATCAACCCCAAAATCAAATCTTGGCATGCCGCTTGAAATGCCAATTCCTACAAGAGAAATTAAAAACCCAAACAAGCCCATAATGATTGACTTTACTAAAGAGAAGCCGGTTAGATTAAATAGGATAAATAATGCAATAAGCATTAAGGTAAAGTACTCCGGCGGTCCAAACTTTAAAGCCTGATCTGCCAGGATAGGGGCAAATAGAACAAGGCCAATTAAACCAATAATACCCGCAATGAATGATCCTATGGCGGCAACGCCGAGTGCAGCTCCTGCTCTCCCCATTTTGGCTAATGGATAACCGTCTAGCGTTGTTGGTACTGATGAGGCTTCACCAGGTATATTCATTAAAATGGCTGTCGTAGATCCCCCATACATCGACCCATAATAGATTCCAGCCATCATCATAATTCCTTGTGCCGGTTCAAGAATAGTCGTCAATGGCAAAAGGATGGCAATTGCTGATGTTGGTCCAAGTCCCGGAAGTACTCCGACAAGTGTTCCAAGCAACGAACCCATTACTACAATCAATAGATTGAAAGGGGTAAGAACTTCACTAAACCCATGTAAAAGATACATGATTGATTCCATTTTTTTTGCTTCCCCCTTTCTAAAAAGGCCAAGTGATACTTGGAAAAGGTGTTTTTAGTAAGACAATAAATAAAAAGTACAACATAGTAGTCAGGACACCCGCTACAAGGATAGAAAAAATCCACCGATAGCTTCCGATTATTTTAATTAAACAGACAAACGTAATAACCGTACTGAAAAAATAACCAATGAATTCGATTAAAAGACAATAAATAAATAAACTGCCGATCGAAACGATCATAATGAAAGCTGTTCTTCCTCTAGGCAGGACAGGGTCTTTTTTCTCTTTACTGTTACGTTCAAATAGAAGGAACCCTCCAGAGATAACAAGAAAAACACCGATCAATCCCGGAAACGTATGATCTCCGGTCAGGATTCTATTTCCATAAGGAAAAAGTCTAATAGCTTCAAAGATAGACAAACACCCTAAAATGATTGAGATAATGGCACCAATTCTGTCCGGAGAAATAAACTTTATTTGCATTCGATCTCTCCTTCCTGTGTTCCGGCTTTTAATGTCTGTTCAACACTATCTAAATGCTTCTCCATATACTCTCTTGCTTTTTCTGCATTACGTGCTTTTATCATTTCCGCTATTTTTACATGTTCATTCCAAGAATATTGGATACGTTCTGTATTTTAGCAGTTTCCTTTCTCATAGATCGGAGCTGCCCGGTAAGATTCATCATCATGCGAATTGCTAATGCATTATGCGAAAGCTTTACGATTATTAAGTGGAATTCCTGGTCTCTGTTAGACAAACTTGACTTTTCTAGTTTATCCGCTTTTATCAGCTGGATGGTTTCTACCACATATTGATATAAATCATTTACCTGTTTATCAGTTGCTCTCTCAACTGCCCAAACCACCGCTTGTGTCTCAATGAGCTTTCTGATTTCAAACAAATCCGCAAATTGGTCATTCCTAACAAAGAAATGATCGGTCAATGAATGCAAATTGGTATTGTCATTCATTACAAAAGCACCATGTCCGTGTTTGATCTCGATTAATCCCAATGTCGAGAGAATTTTATAAGATTCTCTTATCGTGTTTCTGCTTACATTAAGCTGCTGTGAAAGCTCCCTTTCAGCTGGCAATTTTTCTCCAAGCTTTAATTCTCCACTTTTGATGAGACGCTTAAATTCTTCCACAATCTTACTTGGAACCGTAGAACGATCAAACTTTAATTGCTCAAACATCCGATCCACCGGGAATATCCAATTTGAACTTTTCTGCCAGTACCTTTAGTTCTTTCCTAACTTCAGCTGGTAAAGGAATGCCTGATTCCAGTCTTTCACTGTACGATTTTTCCCTGCGCTCTCCTGGATAAAGAATCGAATCGACTCCTTCTTTTTTAGGACTATTCTTGATTTGAGATAACATGGTTTTCAACATTTCTGAAAAATCATAGAGCGGAAGGAACTTTTCAATGTCAATTAAGAGAAAGAAATGGCCAACGTTTGCTTTTTCATGTGAATCTTCATAGATACTGTTTACATTTGGACCATATGCTGCTTTTGTTAAGATTCCTGAAAGGATCTCAACAGCGAGAGCCCAGCCGTATCCTTTTACTCCTCCTGAAGGAAGTACAGCCCCAAGTAAAGCCGCCTTAGGATCTTCGGTATCCTCCCCATTTTGGTCGATGGCCCAGCCTTTTGGAATGGAGGTTCCTTCTTTAGCGGCAGAGATGATTTTTCCTCTTGCCACTAAACTTGCAGACATATCGATGATACAATCGGGTTGATTGTTGACAGGAAAGCCAAAAGCAATAGGGTTGGTGCCGAAAAATGCTTCCTTCCCACCCCAAGGCGGGATTCCTGGAGGAGAATTAGTCATGACAATGGTTGCCAGACCTTCTTTACAGCCTAATTGACAGTAATAAGAAGCAGTGCCGAAGTGATTGCTATTTCTAATTCCAATAGCAGCGATACCAGTTTCCTTTGCAAGGGCAATACCCTCTTTTAGAGCATGATAAGAAACCGCCTGTCCCAGACCATTGTCACCATCTACTGATAAGACCGATAACGCTTTTTTCTGAATCGAAATGGAAGGGGTCGGATTAATCCGCCCATCCTCCATTCCTTTAGAATAAATAGCTAACCTGCTAATGCCATGGCTGCTGACGCCTTCCAGGTCCGCCCTCACTAAAGATTCCGCAACAACATCGGCATCTTCCTGATTCACATTTTGACTTTTTAATACATTTACTATAAATTCTGTTAAATGTTCCGCTTTGTAAATCACCAATTCCATCACTGCCTTTTAATTAACGTTTATTTTACAACCATCAGGGAATCCATTCCTTTAAGAACCTTTACTACTTCCTCACAGATCATATTCGTAACTCTCTCTTGTGATTCCGTTGTTAACCCGGCGATATGTGGAGTGATGATAATTCGTTTATTGTTTAATAAAAAATGGTCAGGTTCTACAGGTTCTTTATCTAATACATCTAAATAGGCTCCTGTAATTTCCCCTGATTCAACTGCTTCTAATAGAGCATGTTCGTTTACGATCCCGCCTCGTGATGTATTAATAAGAAATGCTTCTTTTTTCATTAAATTAAATTCTGGCGAACTAAACATAGAACGTGTTTCAAGTGTTAATGGAGTGTGGATGCTAATGAAATCTGACTCTAAAAGTAATTGATGAAATGGAATCTTTTCGATTCCTGTTTCGACAAACGGGAAACTTAAATCATGTAAATAAGGATCATAACCAACTACCTTCATACCAAAGGCTAAGGCACGCTTGGCAATCCTATGGCCAATATCTCCGGTTCCAACTAATCCTAACGTTTTTCCGTATATCTCATTTCCAGTAAATCGTTGTCTGTTCCAATTCCCAAGGTTTACATCTTCAGCCGCGATAGAAAGTGACCGATTGGCATTCAAAATCGCTGACATTACGTACTCTGCAACAGAAATGGAATTGGCATTTTGGGCTGAAACAATCTTAACTTTTTGCTGGTTCGCAGCTTGTAGATCGATATTATCTAGACCAACTCCCAATCTGCCAATTACCTTCAGCCGTTTTGCTGCAGTAATCACGTTTCGGTCCACAATGGTTTGATTTCTGACTATTAACGCATCCGCTTCTATCATTTCATTAATCAACTTCTCTTTATTTGCCCATAAATCCGGGATTTCTTCTACTTGGCCCATGATGTTTAGCCGAGAAATACCGGAAGAAGACATCTTTTCTGAAATAATAATTTTCATTTTCTCCTCGCTTAGGCACTACGATAAAGTTTAGTAAGGACAAATTCTCTATGTCCGAGACTTTCAGCAGCGGTTAAACGACCGTTAATCGTTCTAATTAACATGTGTAATAATTGATCCCCAGCTTGGTGAAGGTTATATTCCCGCTTTAGCAAACCAGTCACATCCACATCAATATGCTCTGACATCGTCTCTACCGTAATCGGATTTGCTGAGATTTTGATAACAGGTACGATCGGATTGCCAATTATATTCCCCTGGCCTGTTGGGAAGAAATGGACAACCGCTCCCCCGGCTGCCATTAAAGTTATGCACTCGGCGGCAGCAGATGAAGTATCCATAAAATTCAAGCCGGTTTTTGTCGGTGCCTCTGCTGGACCTAATGCATCGACTACTTTTTTAGTGCCTGTTTTTTCAATATTTCCAAGCGCTTTTTCTTCGATAGTTGTAAGTCCTCCCCTAATATTACCTTCTGTCGGCTGACTTCCAAGCAGGTCAACACCTTTTGATTGAATTTCTTCTATATAATTGTTATAAATTTCTAAAAACTTAACTTTTACTTCAGGTGTCTCACAACGGTCGACGATTAAATGTTCCCCCCCGGTTAATTCCGATGTCTCGCCAAAAAATACCGTTCCGCCTCCATCAACTAACCGGTCAACTACATTACCTACCGTTGGGCACGACCCCAATCCTGTCGTCGTATCCGACTCGCCGCATTTGATACTTACTAGAATTTCAGAGAGCTCAACTGGTTCCCTTTGGATTTCTGAAGCCAGTTGAAGGAATTTCTGGGCTGTTCTTGCTGCTCTCTCAATCGTGGAAAAATCACCATAACGCTCGATAGAATAACCAGCCACAGGTTTTCCTGTTTTCCTAATTCCTTCCACAATTCGCTCGGTCCACTTTGGCTCAATCCCAATTACGACAACAGCCGCCACATTTGGATTTGCACCATTTCCTATCATTGTGTTAAAAAATAAATCAAGGTCGGGTCCATATTGCAATCTGCCGTATGCGTGTGGGATTGCTAATGTCCCAGGTACAATTCTGCCCACTGCTTCTGCTGCAGCATTAGAAATATCATCCACAGGTAGAATGACTACATGATTTCGAATACCAACTCTTCCATTTTCTCTACGATAACCCCATATAATATTTTCCATTCTTACCACCTCGCTGTTTTTAAGTTATGTGTATGTACATAACTTCCTTCTTTAATTTCTTCGGTCGCAATTCCAATTGGCACACGGTACTCAATTACCTTACTATTCTCAGTAATATCTTCTAGCGCAATCTTATGTCCTAGAGGAATATCATGTTTGGAGTTTATTAGAATAGTAGAATCATCCTCCAAATAAACCCCCTGCACATCCTCGCCTGCAGAAATGTCTGCAATCGCAACTCCAACTGAATCTCCGATGTGATGAACTAAGAATTTGTGTGACAATTTACTTCAGCTCCTTTTTTTAATATGTGTTTGTTTGAACGTCCAATGGTCCAACCAATAAAGTAAAAGCAGAACGCCAAGGGCGATAAGGATAGTTCGACCAGTAAATAGGCTGTTCTTTACTAGTTTTTCCAGATTGACAAACTAAGCTAGAACATGATCGAAATGAAATAATGACCCCTTTTTTAACAAAAAAAGGCCTTGCACGCTTTTGAAGCGAAGCAAGGCCTACAGTTGTCTGTACGGCATATATATTATTCCGATTGGTTAACTATGTTTTAAAATTTACCATAGGCTGGAATATATGTCAATATTATTTTTGAAATATTTTTAAAATGAAATGTCATTTTGCAGATGCAATTGAAATACGGCTTGCCATTTAAATATATCGTGATCGCGTATCGCCATATAATCGTTCCTTTAGTATTATTACTACGAACAAACCGCTGCATAATTAAATGATATTTTTATAATAAAAAGGGTATTCTTTTTTTTCATTTTTGACTAAGGAGAAATAATATGTTTGCATGGATATATCAGCACATAATAAAAACACCTTTTACTATCTATTTTGTTATAGCATTATTATTTGGAACGATCCGTTAGCTACATGTAACCCAAAAGTGAAAAAAGAAGCCTCCCAAAAGTTTAGTTAACTAATGAGAAGCCTCTTTAATTTAGATTATGTTAGCAAATTCTTTAAAACCCTTATATACCAAGGGATTCAGCAGATATTACATCATGCCGCCCATTCTTTTTTATATAAAATAGAAAGAAATAGAATATAAAAAAGTGCTTCATTTAAGGATTTTGCCAAGATTCGACTAAATAATATTAAATGAGACAAATAATAGAAGAGGACAAAACGGAGGACAGAATCACCTTGCGTTTTGTCCTCTTTTTCTATACTTAAGCTGCAAAAGTTGATTTATTAACTACTAATTCATTGCCTATTGAAAAAACCTCCACAACCGCTACTCTAGTCATCATCAATGACAAGAACTCATAATCGGTCGCGTACAAATCACCATTCGTTGTAATAAACAGTCTGTTGACAGATGATCGGAGCGTTTAAACCAGGATAAATTGGGAGAAAATACATGAGTAGAATGTACAGGGAGGCGAGATAAAACATGAACTCCAGCGATAAAATCTCAGGCTATCAAATCAGCTTACTTTTTTTTACCTTTATCGTTTCTACCCTCATCTTGTCCGTTCCGGGAATCATGGTGTCCTTCGCCAAACAAAATGCCTGGCTGTCCATTATTCTCGCTTCCCTTCCAGCAATTGTAAACATCTATGTGATGACCGCACTGGCAAGGCGTTACCCCGGTCAGTCGATCATGCAGTACGCGACTGCGATTTGCGGGAAATGGGCGGGCAAACTTGTCGGTTGTTTTTTTATTTATTATTTGTTTTTCTTTATTTCCAGTACCGTAAACGAACATGCCAGATTTCTGAACACCAATCTCCTGATGCAGACTCCCCCGATCGTATTGATGACAACGCTGTTATTTATTTGCAGCCTAGCCGTACTAGCTGGGGTTGAGACCATCGGCAGGTGCAATGAGGTCATCTTCCTTATCATCATTACTCTGCTGATTCCGATCTTCATCTTTTCGCTCCGGAATGCAGACCCCGCCCGATTGACTCCGGTACTCGCAGAGGGACTCGGTCCGGTTATCCGGGGATCGGTCGTTCCGTCTGCCTGGATGAGCCAGTTTTATTTTTTAGGATGGTTTCTCCCACACTTGAACGAGAAACCACAGCATGTCCGTAAAAAATTGCTTACGGCGCTCGGCGGCATCGTTGTGCTGATCATGGTGATCGACTTGCTGACGATAATGGTGTTGGGTCCAATAACTCCCCGGATGAAGTTCCCTTTTTTGGACGTGATCAAATACACCGATATTATCGGGCCTTTGGAAAGACTAGAAGCGATCGCCATCACGATCTGGATTTTGGGCATTTTTGTTAAAGTTTCAATGCTGCTCTATATGTTCTGCGTAAGCGCAACCCAACTTTTCGGAGCGAAAAATTACCGGAAAACCGTCGTACCGATCACGGTGCTGTCCGTTGTCGGTTCCGTTTGGATATTCAAAAATGCCGCGGAATTTGAAGCCTGGATTACGTTCACGTATCCGATTCTGGCTCTCTTTACGCAAATCCTGCTGCCTTTGCTGCTGTTTGCCGTACACGCCATCAAAGCAAAGATTGTAAAGCATTAACGGGACAAAACCGATTTCCCGATGGATTCAAATACGATTTTGTACGGGAGGACAAGGGTCGGCACTTCCACGTCCGAGATTAGCAGTAAACCAACGATGGCGGAGACGGTCATTGATAACGCATAGATACAAGCTTCCCGTTTCTCGTTCTTGCTCCATAGATGGCGAATCTGGATGAAAGTGAGAGCGCCAAGACAGAGGATATATACAGCTGAAAGTATAAACATCACTTCACGATCTCCTTATCCTTCAAGTGCAACGGCGGGCCGATTGCCCCGGTATTGCTTATGTTGATATTCACCGAAACAGAAACTTCAGCGGCTGCAAAATACTGGTCCCATTGTTTCTCCACGGTGCGCCACTTCTTTGGGTTATCCCTTTGCAATTGTTGGCCGAAGCCAACGATATCCGTTTTATATCGGGTTTGTATTTTGCTTAAAAACGCCTCCATATCTTGTTTAACCCGATTCTCGATCACCTTTTTCACAATCTCGAGATTGCCCGGGTCGGTTACGTCAAGAGAGGAATTGTTTTCAAATAAATTCCCATTTGCTTTCAGGTCAACATGAAATTTGAGAGGATTCCTTTTGGCATCAGTGTTTATTTTATATTTGCTGGACGTAATGATAAAACCGACATTTCCTTTGCCTCCCGGCATGTCGACAGTGATTTTATCCGTCCTCTTATTGTCCTTGAACCAAAGGAGCTGGTGCGTTTCCGCATTATTCAAAAAATCGATCAATTTACCCGATTTGAACACTGCCGTTCCGTTTATGCGAAACATTTTATCCTCGCCCTTTTTTCCAGACCTCCGATAAAGCGTCGGCTCCAAAACCCCGGTCGTCGGATACGTGCCTTCGCTTGCCGACGCAATCAAAAAATCTCGCAGCGTGACGACCGTTCCTGCTCCCCATAGCAATTCCATTTCCTTTAACGCTTCCGAGGGGGCAAGCTCATAGGGGTATTCAAAATGAAGCATATCCCCGGCTTTCTTGCCTTTGACAACCAGTATATACGTTTTTAAACGGTTTCGCGGATTACGGTTGAACATATCTAAAATATCATTCAGCCCTTTTCTGGCCAAATCTTCTCCGACTAGGATAATGCTACGGTGCGAAAAAAATAACGTTCTGGACATTTTCTGCTGAATCTTTTGATTAAAATCAATCCCGTTTTTTCCAACCGCCGAAATTAAAAAGAACTTCTCCGTTCCTGTCGTGCCTCCTGCCACTTGCGAGGACGGGGCAGGGACTGCGATCTGAAGCGTCGCCTTTATATTTCCGTTGTCCTCCAGATCCAGCCCGGTTCCCATGACCAGACCAATATCGTTGATTTCTTTGCGGTCCCAACAGCCGGTATTGATCAGCAGGACAAGCAGCATCCCGATCAGCGTCCACCGCTTCACTACTCTCCTCCTCCTTTCTGCATCTGCGCTTTTACTGCACTTTCTTGAGAGGGAACGGATAAACTGCCGCCATTTTTTCTGGGTGCCCGAGTCCAAACATCCTTCACTGCTCTGAGCGAAAAGGGGGCTATCGGTGTAAAATAAGGAACCCCGAACGATTTCAAATGAACGACATAGAGCAAAATACCAAGAAATCCGAGCGCGATTCCGTATAAACCAAGTGATCCTGCCAAGAGGATGATCGGAAACCGCAGCAATCGGACACCGTTGGCAAAAGTAAATCGCGGTATGAGAAGGGCCGCAATGCCTGTAGTCGATACGACAATAACGATAGGCGTCGAAATAAGGCCCGCCTGCACAGCCGCCTGCCCGATGACAAGCCCGCCGACGATGCTTACGGTCGGTCCCATCGTCTTCGGTAAGCGGACCCCCGCCTCCCGCAGCGCTTCGAACATAATTTCCATTAATAAGGCTTCAATCATGATCGGTAAAGGCACAGGCTCCCGGGCGGAGGCGATGCTCAGCAGCAAGCTGGTCGGGATCATTTCCTGATGGAAAGAAGTTACCGCTACGAAGAAGGAAGGTGCAAAAATGGCGACGAACAAAAAGATAAAACGGATCCATCTTATGAACGTGGCTACAGGATAGCGAAGATTGTAGTCATCGCTACCCTGCAAACCGGTCCAGAACGTGACGGGAACGACGAGCACGAAAGGTGTATTGTCGACCAGTACGGCGACCCTTCCTTCCAGCAAGCTCCCCGCAACGACGTCAGGCCGTTCCGTTGCCAGCACATGGGGAAAAATAGGAAACGGATCGTCTACGATCAGTTCCTCGATAGCACCGGATTCCAATACCCCGTCGATCTGGATGGAGGCGATTTTATTTCGCACCTGATCAATGACGAAATCATCGGCAAGTCCTTCGATATATGCAACAAGTACCTTCGTTTCCGTCATCTCGCCTACGATAAAATCTTCCATTTTCAAACGTGGGGTTCGGATATAGTGGCGCAGCAGCCCGACATTGACGGACTGTCTCTCGATAAAGCCTTCCTTAGCACCACGGATAACCGGTTCCGAAGAGGGTTCTTCGATGGATCTTTTGATGCTCCCCTTCACTGCATAACAAACGGCGTAATCTTCGCCGTCGGTAAATACGGTGGCATAACCGAGCAGAACAAGCCGGATAATCTCCGCCCATTTCGAATTTTTTACGACCTTTTTTTCGAAAAACCGGTCCTGTTGATCAGACGCAAGCGGCATGACGATCTGCTCGCTCACTTTCTTTTCGTCCACCAATGTTCCGAGATAAACAATAAGCCGCTTTGGAGTATCCTCTTGATAACGAATTTGACGGCAGACCAAGTCCGAGCACTTGTGAAACGCATGCTTCATGAAGGTTTCATTTTGTTCGATATCATTCGTGAGTGCTTGCTCTTTGAATTCGATCATAGGATCGTCTATCAGGGTATTGCCGGTGAGCCGTTTTCGTAGCCGCTTCATCATTCGATAATCCTCCACATACAACATTAACTAGTTCTAGAATGTCTTGGATATTCGGAAATTATTCGTGTCAGGGATTCAGCATACACGAGTGCAAAATTGAAAAAATAAGGAGAAGGTATTCCTTGCTCTTCATCGCGAACTGAATCAAGAGGCTACCCTCGGTTTCAAGACCGATAGGATAACCTCTTGTATCTGTAACGACAATTTACATCCTGATCAATTCAATTAGCTAATGCAATACCGTCTACCTGTCAAAAGCCGTAGAACATAAAAAGAAAAAGAGCTCTCTTACTCAACCATATTACACCACTTGGATGGGAGCATATCAATTTTTAGTCAAATATAAATTGATCGAATGCTTCGTAGTCTAAATTGGGTTATTATTCAGATTTCAACTAAATAAAGGGAATCGCTTCCTTTCCCCTGATTTTCCTAAAAGCATTTCATAATTCTTGATATTCGTTTTAGATGTGTTCTTGAAGCGTCTGTCATCCAAAAAGTCTTGATAAGAGAATTTTAACAATAAAAAAACCACTCCCTAATTTTTATAGGAAGTGGTTATTGCTATAGAAATAAGTTTTTTAAATGACAACTTCTCAAAATGAGAGAAACATGGGGGAGAAACTGCCTTTACTATTTCTCCAATACAGGGCTCAAAAGCCTTACATCATGCCGCCCATTCCACCCATACCGCTCATATCAGGCATGCCAGCGCCAGCTGGTTCTGGCTTGTCAGCAACAACTGCTTCAGTTGTTAAGAACATTGCCGCTACAGATGCAGCGTTTTGTAATGCAGAACGAGTAACTTTAGTTGGGTCAACGATACCAGCTTCGATCATGTTTACCCACTCACCAGTTGCAGCGTTGAAGCCTGTTCCAACTGCTTCGCGCTTTAAGCGGTCAACAATTACAGATCCTTCAAGACCAGCATTGTGAGCGATTGTACGTACAGGCTCTTCGATCGCACGTAATACGATGTTAACACCCGTAGCTGTATCGCCTTCAGCTTGGATTTCAGCCACTTTGTTGTATACGTTAAGAAGGGCAACACCACCACCGGATACGATACCTTCTTCAACAGCCGCACGAGTTGCGTTTAGAGCATCCTCAATGCGAAGCTTGCGCTCTTTTAATTCAGTTTCAGTTGCAGCACCAACTTTGATTACCGCAACACCGCCAGCTAATTTAGCTAAACGCTCTTGTAATTTTTCACGGTCAAATTCAGAAGTAGTTTCTTCTAATTGAACACGGATTTGGTTTACACGAGAAGCGATTGCAGCAGTATCTCCTGCACCTTCAACGATTGTAGTGTTTTCTTTTGTAACAACGATCTTAGAAGCACGTCCTAAAGATGCAATTGTTGCAGTTTTCAATTCACGGCCAAGTTCTTCAGTGATTACTTCACCGCCAGTTAAAGCAGCGATATCTTCAAGCATTGCCTTACGACGGTCACCAAAGCCAGGAGCTTTAACAGCAACTGCATTGAATGTTCCGCGTAGTTTGTTCAATACTAAAGTAGAAAGTGCTTCACCTTCGATATCTTCAGCAATCAATAATAACGGCTTGCTTTGTTGAACAACTTGCTCAAGAACAGGAAGGATTTCCTGGATGCTTGAGATCTTTTTGTCAGTGATTAAGACATATGGATTTTCTAGAACAGCTTCCATTTTGTCTGTATTTGTTACCATGTAAGCAGATGTGTATCCACGGTCAAATTGCATACCTTCAACAACATCTAATTCAGTTGTGAAGCCTTTTGATTCTTCGATTGTGATAACGCCGTCGTTACCAACGCGCTCCATAGCTTCAGCGATTAACTGACCTACTTCTTTATCATCAGAAGAAATAGCAGCAACTTGTGCAATAGACTCTTTGCCTTCGATTGGCTTAGAAATCGCTTTTAATCCTTCAACCGCAACTGTAACTGCTTTTTCAATTCCTTTACGGATACCCATTGGGTTAGCACCAGCTGTTACGTTCTTTAAACCCTCACGAATCATCGCTTGAGCAAGAACGGTCGCAGTTGTTGTACCGTCACCAGCAACATCGTTTGTTTTGCTAGCAACTTCAGCAACTAGTTTTGCACCCATATTTTCGAATGCATCTTCTAATTCGATTTCTTTTGCGATTGTTACACCATCATTCGTAATAAGTGGTGAACCGAATTTCTTCTCAAGAACCACGTTACGTCCTTTAGGTCCAAGTGTTACTTTTACTGTATCTGCAAGTGCATCAACTCCACGTAGCATTGCGCGGCGTGCATCTTCACTAAACTTAATTTCTTTAGCCATGTTCAAAAAACCTCCTCGTATTTTTTAAACTAATTATTGATTTTATTAATCCTTATTGCCCAACTACAGCAAGGATATCGTTTTCACGTAAAATTAAATATTCAGTTCCTTCAAACTTTACTTCTGTACCAGAGTATTTTGAGAAGATAATACGATCGCCTACAGAAACTTCAAGAGCAACGCGTTCGCCACTTTCAAGCACACGACCAGTACCTACGGCAACAACTCTTCCTTCTTGAGGCTTTTCCTTAGCAGAGTCCGGTAAAACGATACCGCTTGCAGTTTTTTCTTCTGATTCAACAAGCTCAATGACAATACGATCACCTAGTGGTCTTAACAAATCAAACAACCTCCTCAAATAGATATGTAATTCTGACTTATTAGCACTCTCTTTACTTGAGTGCTAACACAATTATTATCATAATAAATGCCAAAAAAATTTGCAAGTATGAAGCAATATTTTTTTTTATTTTTTGCAACCTTACAAGTATGTGAGGAACACACAGGAATATACATCGTTTTTAAGATAATCTTTAAAATTGAAACAACCTTGCCTTTATTAGTAGAATAAAGAATAGGACAAAATAATAAGAAGGCTTCTCAAAAGGAGATATAAGAATTTGAAAAGAGAATATTGGATTATTTTAATTGTCTATATAGCCATGCAGTTATCAAGCTTAATAGGAATTCCTGGACTAATGTTCCTATTTGGCTATTTAGGAATGAATCAAGGACTGGTAGTTCCCTATTGGTTAATTTTCAGCTTCACCCTTGCACTGGTTATTATTCTGTTCCTACTAAGAACGGAAATAAAGAAACCAGGGTTGAATGAAAGAGGAAGTTCATTTGGCTTTGCCGCTGTCTGGGCAGTATTTGGGGTGTTTCTAGCTTTATTTGCCCAAGCTCTTGCAGCGAATATCGAACAGCTAATTGGCGTTGATATGGGCTCAGAAAACACACAGCAGATCCTTAACATTATTGAATCGTTTCCGCTCGCCATTTTGGTTAGTTCTGTCATTGGGCCAATCTTGGAGGAGATCGTTTTTAGGAAGATTATTTTTGGAACGCTTCATAAACGGTTAAACTTTTTCTTCTCAGCACTAATCAGTTCAGTTATCTTTGCTTTAGCACATATGGAGCCGCAGCACATCCTGCTCTATTCTGCTATGGGGTTCACATTTGCATTTCTCTATGTAAAAACAAAACATATCCTTGTACCGATTTTTGCCCACGTTGCCATGAATACTTTAGTGGTGGTTATACAATCTGTTTACAAAGAGGAGATTGATGAAATCATTCGTGAGGCAGAAGGTATTCAAAACTTTATCGGAGGCTTTCTATGAGACGTTCACCAGTGTTTTCCGGAATTATATATATTGTGCTTGGGTGTTTATTTACTTATTTCGCCGTCGAAGATGTGACAGAAAACGGCTGGGGGTTTTTTAGCTATCTGCTTGTTTTACTGGCTACCTTTGACTTCGGGTCAGGTTTAAGAATCATTTTCTTTTACAATAAGTATAAAAAAGATAAGTTAAAAAAATAGACCCAAGAAAAAGTGCTCATTCATGATGACGATGAGCGACCAAAATCCCTGAAGAACTGATAAAGTGGTCACTCATGATGACGATGAGTGACCGCAATCGATGAAAAATTGATAATGTGGTCACTCATGAAGGCGTTGAGTGACCGAAATCGATGAAGAATTGATAAAGTGGTCACTCATATCACTAACATGTGAAAGGATCACTAAATTACCGCTTTGTTTTTGTTTTTATCGTCGATTTTTCGCTACTGGTTAATTCAGTTGTGTACTCTACGGTTCCAATTTGGCAGCCTTCCCCGATTTTCACCTTTTTTCCACGAACGATTTCAGCCTTTGTATTTTCTAAGTAAATGATATCCCCTTCAATCACCTTGGCCGTAAGTTTCCCTTTTTCTTTTCCAAATGGCAGGAAGGTGTTTGACTTTTTCTTAACAGTAATCAACCCGCCGCCGATTTCCTCTGCGAAACTCTCACCAAATCGTAAAGAGATATTAATTTTATCAGCATTAAGCAGACCTTTTATTTCAAAGCCGCCAGAAGATTCAAAAGTCTCATATTCGACATCCCCGCCTACTGCTATCGTACCTTTAATATTTGCCTCATCACCTGTTAAACTGTCACCAACTTCAAGTGTTCCAAGTATTTTCATTTTCTTCAAGGCTGCTCTGCCGCCGACTGCCATTGTCCCCATGATCAACATTTCTTCTGCTTCCATATTACCATTTACTTCTGCCTCGCCGAACACCTTTACTGAACGTGTTTTTACATTTTCCAAAGCCTCGCTTGTTCCATAGATATGGAACGCAGAACATTCGACATCAGAGACAAGTGTGGCATCGCCCCTAATGCTTATTTTGTCGTATTGTCCCCCGGAGTAATTTCCTGATCCATTAATCGTTAGGTTTTGAACTTTAGTCATTTCTCTTCCACCCCTCGCTTAAACCTTTCTGATATCTTTCACAATCGAATGATCATCCATCGTAAACTCGCCCGAATATTCAACAACCTCAATTTCACAATCTGGCCCTATAACAACTTGGTTACCACGAACAATCCCTGCCTTGGTGCTTTCAATCTCAATTTTGTCACCTTCAATACATTCAGTTTCTAATTGGGTACGTACAAAAGGTTTAAAAAAGCCCAAGAGCGAGTTTTTCTGCTTTATTAGGATGGTTTGCCCGCCTATTTCCTTTGCTTTACAATCCGCAAAAATGGTGATGTCAATTAAATCAGCATTCAACAAACCGCCAATTGTAAATTGTGATTCAGCCCTAAATGTTTCTGATTCACAGTCTTCTCCCACCGTAAGCCTTCCTTTAATTTTTATGTCATCACTTTTTATTTTCCCACTAACGTTCGCTTTGCCGGATACCTTTAGCTTCTCTACTATTAGGTTACCGATAATTCCAGCAGTTCCATCAATTGTGAGTGACTGTCCTCCGAAATTACCTATGATCTTCCCATGACCATTAACCTTCGCAGTATCTGCAACAACATTACCATTTATAGTTCCTGAACCATTACAATCAAAATCCGTACAATCCACATCACCATTAACTGTACCTTTACCATTGATCGTAATGGTATTGAATGACCCTCCATTTGATGATCCAAAACCATTAATCAGCAAGTCTCCCCTTTTTTTCGTCTCCATTTTGATTCTCCTTTTATAATAATTTCGACTTGATTTCTTCCATACATGCCATTAACGAAACTCGAGCCACTATTTTCGTCCCACGATCAAATTGGAAACTTTCTGTATTTAGTAGTAAAAGGCATGAAGAAACCCCTAATTTTCTTGTTATCACCAATTCAGCACTCTTTTGCTTGATCAAGGACTTATTGTCTAGTAACACCTGTATCAACATTTTTCCTTCATCCAAATTAATTTCACCCGACTGAAGCAGCTTTTCTAATATATAAACCTCAAGGATTCGCGAAAAATTAAACTGAAAACCGCCTTTTTCAATTTCTAAATAATAATCAATCACAGTATTTGATACAATGTTACGTTTTACTAATTCATCCTTCTCCAATTGCAAATCAGTAATATTCGGCGAAAACATATCAGCAAGTTCATCTAAGGAAAGGTTTTCTTTCATCATTTGGATTTTATTAATCCGTTCTAAGATTTTTATTTTCGGAAAGAAAGTCTCTTGCCCTGTAAAGGTAGATTTTCGAATAAACCAGTCCTCAGGGATAAGATCTTTTCGTTTCCATCTATACAGCTGCCCATAAGATATTCCGGCTAAATCCAATAAATCCTTTTTAGAAATTAAATCCTCGCTCATTATGAAAACCCCTTTCTGGTAACAATGTAACATAACACTGTTACGCATGTAAAGTTTCCATTATCCATTTTTTCCGACAAAAAAAGACCTTTTCTTGGTGAAAAGGTCTTTTACTCTTATTCTTCAGTTTCGGTTTCTTCCGTTGGGTAATGCTTAAGGAAGTATATAAGAGATTGAAGTTCTACAGCCAAGTCGATATGATGAACACGAATCGATGGCGGGACATTTAACCTCGCTGGGGTAAAATTCAATATGGCTTTAATATTAGATTTTACTAATCTATCTGTTATCATCTGTGCGACTTGGGCCGGGACGGTCAGAATGGCTACATGAACATCATCATTGCTTAATACTTTCTCCAAATCATCCATATGAAACACTGGGACGTCACGGATTGTGGTACCCATTTTGTTTGGATCCACATCAAAGGCGCATTCAATTCTGGTATTATTATTTTTTAAAAAATTATAATTTAAAAAGGCTGTACCAAGATTACCTACGCCAATTAGAGCTACTTTCGTCAATTCATCCTGATCGAGTGTTTTCCGAAAGAATGTTAATAAATAATTGACGTTATAGCCATACCCCTTTTTTCCTAATGCTCCGAAATAGGAAAAGTCTCTGCGAATGGTGGCAGAATCCACCTTAACTGCCTCACTTAGTTCTGCAGACGAAACCCTCTGTTTACCGGAAGAATGTAGATTCTTTAAAAATCGATAATATAAGGGCAGCCGCTTTGCTGTCGCTTGTGGTATTTTCACCGTCTCATTACTCATATTCTCCCACCCCCTATAGATAGTTTATTAATTTATCTAACTTGCTCCGTCCTGTGGAAATCTCCATTCTTTCCGCCGGTTTTTTCAACCAAATAGGTTTTTCCAATAATCATACCTTTGTCTACTGCCTTACACATGTCATAAACAGTTAATGCACAAGTGGAAGCAGCTGTTAGCGCTTCCATTTCAACACCTGTATTCCCCTTTGTTTTAACAGCAGCAGCAATATTTAATGTATAAGCTGTATCGTTTTCCTGTTCCCAAGCGAAGGATATATTTACTCCTGTCAAAGGAATGGGATGGCACATCGGGATGAGATCCCATGTTTTCTTTGCTCCCATAACCGCAGCAACTTGTGCCACAGCAAGAACATCGCCTTTTTTCATTTCATTATTTGTTATTTTATCATATATTTCTTTATTTACGGTAATGCTGGAATGAGCAATTGCAGTACGAGCGGTTTCAGGTTTATCGCTAACATCAACCATCTTAGCTCTTCCTTCTTCATTAAAGTGAGTAAATTCAGACATGTTCTAATCCTCCCAAAAAAAATCATACTATATTTTTCACAATTTGTCTGTGAAACTTTGAACGAATAGTAAAAGTTTTTACTTTTTTTTCTTTTGATTTACCCTTATTTTCTCCAACAACATGTGACTTTATTGCCGACCTTCTGGGAATAAGGTACACTTAATGTAGTAATTGAGGTGAAAAACAATGATATTATTACAAGTGAATCAACTAGCAAAATACTATGGTGCAGACCTTATTTTATCGAATATAAAGCTAGAATTACAAACTCGTGACCGTGTTGCACTTGTGGGTCGAAACGGTGCAGGAAAGTCGACATTATTAAAAATCATTGCCGGGCATTTGTCACATGATGGCGGAGAAATTATTAAGCCAAAGGGCGTTAGCATTGGTTATTTAGCACAGAATACCGGCTTAGAATCCAATTTGTCGATTTGGGATGAAATGCTGACTGTTTTTGAATCACTTCGAAGTATGGAAGCGGCACTCCGACAATTAGAGATGACAATGGCAGATCCTGCTGCAATGGAGAATCCGGCAAGTTATGAACGAATTCTAAAAGAATACGATCTCCTTCAAGTAAAATTTAAAGAACAGGGCGGTTATCAGTATGAAGCTGATATTCGCTCCATCCTTCATGGCTTAAATTTTCATAATAGCTCATCCATGATCTCCAGCTTAAGCGGCGGTCAAAAAACGCGTCTTGCATTAGGAAAGCTGCTATTAACAAAGCCGGATATATTGATTCTGGACGAGCCTACGAATCATCTGGATATTGATACGCTTACCTGGCTCGAGCAATACCTTCAAGGTTATGATGGGGCAATCTTAATCGTGTCCCATGACCGTTACTTTTTAGATAAAGTAGTAACTCAGGTATATGAAGTTTCACGCAGGCAGATTCAAAAATTCATAGGAAACTATAGCGCTTATCTAGACCAAAAAGCTGCCAATTATGAGCGGGATTTGAAAGTATATGAGAAGCAGCAACAAGAAGTTGCCAATCTTCAAGATTTTATCCAGCGCAACCTTGCCCGTGCTTCGACGACAAAACGTGCTCAAAGCCGGCGCAAAAAGCTTGAGAAAATGGACTTACTGGACCGACCTTTAGGCGATGAAAAATCGGCTACCTTCTCCTTTGACATTGAAAAACAAACAGGGAACGATGTGCTTACTGTTGATTCGCTCGCAGTAGGTTATGATGGTCAAAAAGTTTCGGAGATGATTTCTTTCCGTGCCTATCGCGGTGAAAGCATTGCATTAGTTGGGCCCAACGGAATTGGCAAGTCTACTCTCTTAAAAACCATTATCAAAAAGCTCCCTGCCTTATCAGGGACCGTTCTATATGGAGCAAATCTAGCCATTGGATACTACGACCAGGAGCAGGCTGAATTGACATCCAATAAGCGAGTCCTCAACGAGTTATGGGATGAGTGGCCGTTAAAAAGTGAAAAGGAAATACGTACAGTCTTAGGTAACTTCCTATTTTCAGGTGATGATGTTTTAAAAATAGTTTCCACATTAAGTGGCGGGGAAAAAGCCAGACTGGCACTAGCCAAATTAATGCTTGAGAAAGCAAATGTTTTAATATTGGACGAGCCAACGAACCATCTTGACTTAGACAGCAAGGAAGTTCTCGAAAATGCATTAGTCGATTACCCAGGAACGATTATCTTTGTATCACATGACCGATACTTTATTAACAGAATTGCCACCAAGGTTTTAGAACTTAGTGCAAATGGCAGTTCCGAGTATCTTGGTGACTATGACTATTATTTAGAGAAAAAGCTGGAGGAAGAGGAGCTAAAGGCTTTAGAAATTGCCAGCGCTACGAAGAAAAAGATTCTCACGGAAGTGCAAGAAAGAAATACCTATCATCAGGATAAAGAGAGTAAAAAGCTTGACCGGCAGCGCAAGAGAAAATTAGAAGAAATTGAATTACGGATTGAAGAGTTAGAGGCACTCATTCAAGATTTCGAGGAAAAACTATGTGAGCCTGAAATATTTCAAGATCACGAGAAGGTTCTTGAAATTAATTTAAAAAATGAAAAAGCAAAAGCTGCACTCGAACAGTTAATGGAAGACTGGGCGGAATTGGCGGAATAAGTAAAATGGGGCTTGGATATTAATCCAGGCCCCATTTACTATTTAAGCGGAATGGTTAAACTATCTGTTTTTGATCCATCCTTTGCTGAATAAACAAATAGCTCTATGGAGACATTCTCTTTTGCCATAAGCTCACTATCTATCGTAATCTCAAAGTCCCCCCATGCAGGAGCACCGTCAGTTTGATAATGGTCTTCTAATAATATCTCTGTTCCTGAGATGACAGCATATTGAAAAACACCCTCAAACACTCTTGCCTTCCCCTTTACTGTTGCCTTACCATTTGATTTTGAAACGGTAACTTCTTTAAAGACCTCATTTTCGTACTGTTTATCGTCTTCTTTATCTTGGTCTTTGTCCTGCCCCTGGTCTTGGTCTTGATCTTGACTATCACCATTATCAATCACATCTGGTTTCTTATCATCTGTTGAAATATTAATATCTAAGCTGCAGGCAGTTAATCCGAAAACAAGTACCATGAAAATTCCTATTAAGAACTTACTCTTCATCCATATCCCCTCTTTCCAAACATCCTCTTTTAACTACTATATTCGCTTATTAGGAGAAATCGCCATTGATGGTGTCTCTGCATTTTCATAAAAAAATCGACAAAATCCGCGAAATCCCTTCGACATATTTCCCAAAATTTCTTTTCCACAACTTTATTCACATAAAAAAACCTAATTCTATAACCTTACTCACGCTTTTCCACATTATCCACAGAAAAACGCAAACTTATCCACATTGTCCACAAAATAAAGGTAACTTACCCACATTATTTTTAAAACGCCTCCATTTTTCGAAAAAAGTTATCCACAAAAAATAGGTTTTCCACTAAAAAGAGTGTGGAAAAACCGGTTACCCATGATTATTGCCCAGTTTGACAGTCCGATTTTTTTCGTCACAATCCTCCCTTAATTGTTTCCCAATTTTTACTGCCCGGGCTTTTCGGTCACAATCCGCTATGAATCTAAGTATGGAACCTAATATTTCTTTCTCACAACAAAAAAGCCCTTCTTATCAAGAAGGACTCATTCTAATTATATAATTCAATATCCAAACCAGGATTTGCATTTAAGGAAAGGTCTGCTCGGATTCCTTTTTCAAACATAATGCTTCCTGCAGCAGCAATCATCGCAGCATTATCGGTACACAAGTTTAAAGGTGGAATGACCAAATCAATATCACCTTTATCTAAAAAGGCCTTTTCTAGTGCCTTTCTAAGCCCTTTATTGGCAGCAACGCCACCAGCCAAAAGCACTTGCTTAACCTTATATTCCGCTGTAGCTTTTACTGTCTTCTTCACCAATACCTCAATGACACTTTCCTGAAAACTTGCAGCAAGATCCTCTGGTGCGATCGTTTCACCACGCTGCTCCGCATTATGGACAGTATTAATAACCGCTGATTTTAAACCGCTAAAGCTAAAATCATAGGATCCTTCTTCTAACCAAGCCCTAGGTAAATCAAGAGTATCACTGCCCTCTTGAGCCAGCCGATCGATATGTGGACCGCCTGGATATGGAAGTTTTAATGTTCTGGCAACCTTATCATACGCTTCGCCAGCGGCATCATCTCTTGTTTCACCAATAACCTCAAAATGCCCCTGTTCTTTCATGTAAACTAACTCTGTATGTCCCCCTGACACCACTAAGGAAAGGAGAGGAAAGGTTAATTCTTTTACTAACCGGTTTGCATAAATATGTCCCGCAATATGATGAACAGGAACAAGTGGTATGTTATGCGCAAATGCTAGGGCTTTTGCTGCATTCACACCAATTAACAGTGCTCCAACCAATCCAGGACCCTCTGTTACAGCAATGGCATCCAATTCAGAAAGGGTAAGGTTTGCTTCCTTTAAAGCCTCTTCAATGACAATTGTAATTTGTTCAACATGGTGACGCGACGCAATTTCAGGTACCACCCCGCCAAAGCGCTTATGACTTTCAATTTGGGAGGCAACGACATTGGCAGCTATCTCCCTGCCATTTTTAATAATGGCAACTGCTGTTTCGTCACAGCTCGTTTCAATTCCCATAATCCATTGATCTTTTATCATATATTCACCCACATCACTAGAGCATCTTCTTGATTATCGGAATAATAATTTTTCCGAATGCCGCCATTTTGGAATCCTAACTTTCGGTAAAGCGATTGTGCCACATGATTCGTTAAACGAACTTCAAGAGTCATACTTCTTGCTCCCATATCCTTAGCAACAGACATCATTTTACGAAGTAATGCCTCACCGAGCTTTCTGCCTCTATAAGCAGGCAGTACGGCCACATTGGTCACATGGGCTTCATCAATAACCACCCAGGCACCACAATAGCCAACAATCTTTTGATCCTCTTCTAGGACGATATACACTGCAAATTTATTATTATGAATTTCATTAAAAAAAGCTTCTCTGCTCCATGGTGTAGCAAAAGAGGCATGTTCAACCTCTAATATTTGATCGATGTCCTCTTCCTTCATATAACGATACACAAAAGAATCTACCATATTTCTCTATTCCTATCCTTTTAAAATTTTCTCATTTGCCTCTAACCACTTCGCTTCAGCCTCTGCTAGACGGATATAATTGGGAACAAAAGAATGAATATCTTCCTCCGGTTTATCTTTACCTAATAATGCTAGCTCCGAAGGACGAGGATTATGTTCCGTGATTGCAGCAAATACAGCCTGAGAGGTTAGTGTATCTTCTATTACAGCTTGATGAAGTGATAAATCGTTACCAACAAATAATATGGGTTTCTCTACATCTTTTATAGAAACTGCCCAGTCGGTCGACAAAACCAATCTATCCTCTTTAACAGTGGTAAGTACTCCGCTTTGATATTGGTAAAGTCCTGTATATACTTGTCCTCTTCTTGCATCAATTAGAGGTGAAATATAACCATCAAAGTATCTCCCTGCCCCGGCTGCAATAATCTCCAGACTAGATATTCCTACTAAGGGTATCTTTAATGACCAAGCCATTGTTTTAGCTATCGTTACCCCAATTCGAACACCTGTATATGAACCCGGACCTTTCGCAACTACTATTTTCGTAAGCTGTGATGGGACTCTTTCACAATCCTTCATTAACGTTTGAATGGCTGGCATAATTCGAACCGAATGATTCTTTTTTAAGTTGGTTATATATTCGCCAAGTACCTGATTATCCTCAATAAGCGCAACCCCTAACGGATAATTAGAAGTATCAATCGCTAGTATGGTCATTTAGAAAAATCTCCTTACATAATTGCTCATATCTTTCTCCTTTTGGAACAAAAACAATTTTTCTCTTTTCGGGACCCTCGTGATATAAATAAATCGTTAACAACTGTGCTGGCAGCTGGTCCTCAATTAAATGAGCCCATTCCACAACCGTTACTCCATCACCTTCAAAGTATTCATCAAAGCCCAAATCCTCATAGGCATCTGCTACTCGGTAGACATCCATATGATACAATGGCAGCCTGCCTTTATACTCTTTGATTATGGTGAATGTCGGACTGTTAACCGTTTTCTTAATATCTAGTCCCTTTGCTAATCCCTTCGTGAACGTGGTTTTACCTGCACCTAAATCTCCTTCTAGACAAATAACATCGCCTGGCTGCAATAACTCTGCAAGATTGGATGCAAGCTGAGAAGTTTCACTAGGATCAATCGTATTTTTTTCATACTGAATCATATAATCACCTTTACGGAACAATAGTTTATGCTATCTACATTCTACCTTATTTTTGTAAAAAAAATCCTTAGGATAGCTCCTAAGGATGTCCATTCACTATGTATTTTACCTAACTTTCACCATTTAAGCAAAAAGGCATAAAAAAAACGAAACAACGTTTCGTGTTTTTAAAAATATAATGGCGGTCTGGACGGGACTCGAACCCGCGACCTCCTGCGTGACAGGCAGGCATTCTAACCAACTGAACTACCAGACCAAGGTATTTTCAAGTGTATTTCTTGAAAATACTAATTGCGGGGACAGGATTTGAACCTGCGACCTTCGGGTTATGAGCCCGACGAGCTACCAGACTGCTCCACCCCGCGATAATAAAAATGTAACTGTTGTGCACTTATATATTATATGCCAAAACATGCAATATATACACACATTTTGAAAAAATAGTACAGCCTGGCAACGTCCTACTCTCACAGGGACAAAGTCCCAACTACCATCGGCGCTGAGAAGCTTAACTTCCGTGTTCGGTATGGGAACGGGTGTGACCTTCTCGCCATTGCTGCCAGACTATAAAATTTGAGGTTTTCATTCCCTCAAAACTAGATAATTTCAGAAGAAGTTTGTAAAACGAGTTTCGCTTATAAATTGGTTAAGTCCTCGAACGATTAGTATCAGTCAGCTCCACATGTTACCACGCTTCCACCTCTGACCTATCAACCTGATCATCTTTCAGGGTTCTTACTAGCTTGACGCTATGGGAAATCTCATCTTGAGGGGGGCTTCATGCTTAGATGCTTTCAGCACTTATCCCGTCCGCACATAGCTACCCAGCGATGCCTTTGGCAAGACAACTGGTACACCAGCGGTGCGTCCATCCCGGTCCTCTCGTACTAAGGACAGCTCCTCTCAAATTTCCTGCGCCCACGACGGATAGGGACCGAACTGTCTCACGACGTTCTGAACCCAGCTCGCGTACCGCTTTAATGGGCGAACAGCCCAACCCTTGGGACCGACTACAGCCCCAGGATGCGATGAGCCGACATCGAGGTGCCAAACCTCCCCGTCGATGTGGACTCTTGGGGGAGATAAGCCTGTTATCCCCGGGGTAGCTTTTATCCGTTGAGCGATGGCCCTTCCATGCGGAACCACCGGATCACTAAGCCCGACTTTCGTCCCTGCTCGACTTGTAGGTCTCGCAGTCAAGCTCCCTTGTGCCTTTACACTCTGCGAATGATTTCCAACCATTCTGAGGGAACCTTTGGGCGCCTCCGTTACTCTTTAGGAGGCGACCGCCCCAGTCAAACTGCCCACCTGACACTGTCTCCCACCCCGATAAGGGGTGCGGGTTAGAATTTCAATACAGCCAGGGTAGTATCCCACCGACGCCTCCACCGAAGCTGGCGCTCCGGTTTCTCAGGCTCCTACCTATCCTGTACAAGCTGTACCAAAATTCAATATCAGGCTACAGTAAAGCTCCACGGGGTCTTTCCGTCCTGTCGCGGGTAACCTGCATCTTCACAGGTACTATAATTTCACCGAGTCTCTCGTTGAGACAGTGCCCAGATCGTTACGCCTTTCGTGCGGGTCGGAACTTACCCGACAAGGAATTTCGCTACCTTAGGACCGTTATAGTTACGGCCGCCGTTTACTGGGGCTTCGATTCAGAGCTTCGCTTGCGCTAACCCCTCCTCTTAACCTTCCAGCACCGGGCAGGCGTCAGCCCCTATACTTCGCCTTGCGGCTTCGCAGAGACCTGTGTTTTTGCTAAACAGTCGCCTGGGCCTATTCACTGCGGCTCTTCGAGGCTATTCACCTCAAAAAGCACCCCTTCTCCCGAAGTTACGGGGTCATTTTGCCGAGTTCCTTAACGAGAGTTCTCTCGCTCACCTTAGGATTCTCTCCTCGCCTACCTGTGTCGGTTTGCGGTACGGGCACCTTTTATCTCGCTAGAGGCTTTTCTTGGCAGTGTGGAATCAGGAACTTCGGTACTATATTTCCCTCGCCATCACAGCTCAGCCTTTACGGTAAGCGGATTTTCCTACTTACCAGCCTAACTGCTTGGACGCGCATATCCAACAGCGCGCTTAC
>NZ_JAUCEU010000007.1:3587500-3632500 GCF_030348765.1 Neobacillus sp. CF12
CGCCTTCGCCACTGGTGTTCCTCCACATCTCTACGCATTTCACCGCTACACGTGGAATTCCGCTTTCCTCTTCTGTACTCAAGTCCCCCAGTTTCCAATGACCCTCCACGGTTGAGCCGTGGGCTTTCACATCAGACTTAAAGGACCGCCTGCGCGCGCTTTACGCCCAATAATTCCGGACAACGCTTGCCACCTACGTATTACCGCGGCTGCTGGCACGTAGTTAGCCGTGGCTTTCTGGTTAGGTACCGTCAAGGTACCGGCAGTTACTCCGATACTTGTTCTTCCCTAACAACAGAGCTTTACGACCCGAAGGCCTTCATCGCTCACGCGGCGTTGCTCCGTCAGACTTTCGTCCATTGCGGAAGATTCCCTACTGCTGCCTCCCGTAGGAGTCTGGGCCGTGTCTCAGTCCCAGTGTGGCCGATCACCCTCTCAGGTCGGCTACGCATCGTCGCCTTGGTGAGCCATTACCTCACCAACTAGCTAATGCGCCGCGGGCCCATCTGTAAGTGTCAGCGTAAACCGACTTTCAGCTTTTCCACATGAGAGGAAAAGGATTATCCGGTATTAGCTCCGGTTTCCCGAAGTTATCCCAGTCTTACAGGCAGGTTGCCCACGTGTTACTCACCCGTCCGCCGCTAATCTTCAGGAGCAAGCTCCTAAAGATTCGCTCGACTTGCATGTATTAGGCACGCCGCCAGCGTTCGTCCTGAGCCAGGATCAAACTCTCCAAGAAAGTTGATATAGCTCATTTGTTACGTTGGCTTAGCTTTTATAAAAAGCTAAAAAATTGTTTGTTGACGTTCTTGTTTGTTTAGTTTTCAAAGAGCAATTATTGGTAAAATTGGAGCGGGTGATGAGAATCGAACTCACAACATCAGCTTGGAAGGCTGAGGTTTTACCACTAAACTACACCCGCATATAAAATTCCGAATGGTCGGGAAGACAGGATTCGAACCTGCGACCCCTTGGTCCCAAACCAAGTGCTCTACCAAGCTGAGCTACTTCCCGTAAAATATGGCGCGCCCGAAAGGAGTCGAACCCATAACCTTCTGATCCGTAGTCAGACACTCTATCCAATTGAGCTACGGGCGCAAACTTTCAAAAGTCAACTTTTACATTATATCAAATCTAATTTGATATGTCAACATCTTTTTTTGGTGCGGCCGAGAGGACTTGAACCTCCACGGGGTTGCCCCCACTAGGCCCTCAACCTAGCGCGTCTGCCATTCCGCCACGACCGCATATATTTCAGCGACATTTAAAATCATACCAGATTAACAAGAATATTTCAAGAGTTAATTATTGGTGCGGGTGAAGGGAGTCGAACCCCCACGCCTTGCGGCGCCAGATCCTAAGTCTGGTGCGTCTGCCAATTCCGCCACACCCGCATATAAAGTATAAAACATAAAATGGTGAGCCATGAAGGACTCGAACCTTCGACCCTCTGATTAAAAGTCAGATGCTCTACCAACTGAGCTAATGGCTCACAATCACTTAAAATACCTTACGGTATTTTCCGCAAAATCCGCTGAAGTCTTTCCAGGGATATTATAATTTGGCTGGGCTAGCTGGATTTGAACCAACGCATGTCGCAGTCAAAGTGCGATGCCTTACCGCTTGGCTATAGCCCAATATTATTAAGACTAATAAAAAATGGCGGTCCGGACGGGACTCGAACCCGCGACCTCCTGCGTGACAGGCAGGCATTCTAACCAACTGAACTACCGGACCAAATGATATTTTAAATAAGAAACAGGAAATGAGCTATATTCATCTCCCGTCCCTGATGACCCCTACGGGATTCGAACCCGTGTTACCTCCGTGAAAGGGAGGTGTCTTAACCACTTGACCAAGGGGCCAATTTTTTATGGCGGAGAAGGAGGGATTTGAACCCTCGCGCCGGTTACCCGACCTACACCCTTAGCAGGGGCGCCTCTTCAGCCTCTTGAGTACTTCCCCATAAAAAATGGCTCCGCAGGTAGGACTCGAACCTACGACCGATCGGTTAACAGCCGATAGCTCTACCACTGAGCTACTGCGGAATAATATAATGTAGTTTTCAATCAAACAAGCACGTTCACCTTGTCGACTCTTTACATTATAATGACGATGTATTATAAAGTCAATATGATTTTCGGATAAAATAATCTGCAAATTATTTCCTTAATCTCCTTGTAACTCCATTACCTTTTTAAGCTTCCCTCTGCACTTTCCACACACGTATCGACTTATATTAATGCTTCGTTTTCTTTTATATTGCTGATGGCATTTTGTACATTCATAAAGGAGGATTTTATTAGAGGTGCGTTTCTTAGGTTTTTCTAGAAGAGGACTGCAAAATCTCGGTGCGCCTACTTTCTTTAACAGCATTTTAAAATCTTGATCTCGGTGCTGATATCCTTTTCCCTCTATATGAAGATGGTAGTGACAGAGTTCATGTTTGATAATTCCGATTAGCTCGTTAAGACCTAGTTGATCTAAGTATTTCTTATTGATATCGATATTGTGAGTGCCAAGCAGATACCTTCCACCCGTTGACCGCAGCCTGCTATTAAAGGAGGCTTTATGCCTAAAAGTCTTACCAAAAGATTCAATCGAGACTTTTTCGACAAGTTTCTGTAGTTCTTTATCCTCCATTTACCTTACCTCCTTACAAAAAAGCGAACGTGACAACCTATTATAGCATATATTGTAGATACCTATAATGATCTACTTTTCGGGAGGGTTAACTATGCCGACTTGGTTTCAAAACCAAATGAAAAGAGCTTTCTACGAGAAGGACCGATACCAAATTAAACTGCTAAACCAGTGCTGGTTTTTTTACAGAAAAAAACAAAGTTAATAAAAACGTGCTTTCCTTATAGGGACCATTTTTATGGTTCTTTTACGTTTTCTGGCTTCATGAACCTTTTATGAACTGAACTGACCTTTAAGCCACAAAAATCAGATGACCCAACGCTATGCGATTGGATCATCTATTTTTTACTTATTTTCTTTACTTAGACGGCGGCAGCATGGTTAATGCCACTCGTCCTTTTTTCATATCAACCGAATCAACCCAGACAGTTACAACATCACCAACAGATACAATGTCTAATGGGTGCTTCACAAAACGATTACTTAGCTTAGATATATGAACAAGTCCATCCTGCTTAACACCGATGTCCACAAACGCACCAAAATCAACTACATTCCTTACTGTACCCTGCAATTCCATCCCTGCACTTAAATCTTCTAATTTTAAGACATCCTTTTTCAATAGAGGACGCGGCAAGTCGTCACGCGGATCTCGTTCTGGTCTAACAAGTGCCTCAATGATATCTTTCAACGTTAGTTCGCCAATGGACAATTCAGCAGACACCGTTTTTAAATCTAGAGCACTCAGCGCATCTTTTAATTCAGCACTGCCTAAATCATCCGTAGAAAAGCCGAGATTTGCTAATAACTTCTTCACTTCATCATAGTTCTCCGGGTGAATTCCGGTACGGTCTAACGGCTGCTTACCGTCTAATACACGCAAGAAGCCAATAGCTTGTTCATATGTTTTTGCCCCTAGGCGTGGGACTTTCTTTAATTGCACCCTGCTAGTAAACTTCCCTTCCTCTTCTCTTTTCTTCACGATATTATGGGCTGCGGTTTTTGTTAGCCCTGCAACATATTGAAGTAAAGAGGCTGAGGCTGTATTTACATTCACACCAACCCTGTTAACTGCCGTTTCAACAACAAAATGCAGCGATTCCGATAGTCGTTTTTGCGTAACATCATGCTGGTATTGACCGACCCCAACTGATTTAGGGTCAATTTTCACTAACTCAGCAAGTGGATCCTGTAATCTTCTTGCGATTGAAACCGCACTTCTTTCTTCTACTTGGAAATCAGGAAACTCTTCTCTGGCTATATCAGACGCTGAGTACACACTTGCACCAGCTTCATTCACGATTAAATAAAAGATTTCCTCATCCATTTCCTTAAGGATATCCGCCACGAATTGTTCGGTCTCTCGTGACGCTGTTCCATTCCCAATGGCAGCCATCTCTACTTTATAGTCACGAAGAATTCGAATGAATTTCTCCTTTGCTTCCTTTGACTTCGATACAGGCGGATGCGGATAGATGACATCAATTTTCAACACCTTACCTGTTTCATCAACGACTGCAAGCTTACAACCTGTCCGATAAGCCGGATCCACACCAATAACCACTTTTCCTTTTAAAGGAGGCTGCAATAGTAAATTGCGAAGATTTTCTGAGAAGATATGAATGGCTTGCTCTTCACCTTTATCATTTAACTCACTTCGAATTTCCCTTTCGATCGAAGGCTGAATCAGACGCTTATAACTATCCTCAATTGCTTCAATGACAATTGCTGAAGCCGGTGAATGCTGAGCACGGATCCATTTCCTTGATAGGTAGGAAAGGATAATATCATTATTCATTTTAATTGATACTCTTAAGATATCTTCTTTTTCACCACGATTTAACGCAAGAATACGATGTGGAACAATTTTATTCACAGGCTCTTCGTACTCATAATACATTTCATAAACCTTTTTCTCGTCTTTTTCCGCATCTTTCACAGTCGACTCAACTTTACCTGACTTAAAGGTCTCATTCCGAATCCATTTTCGGCTTTCAGCATCATCAGAAATCATTTCAGCGATGATATCCTTTGCTCCAGTGATTGCTTCTTCAACTGTTAGCACTTCTTTTTCATCGGATAAAAATTCCTTAGCTTTGTCCTCAATTGGAGTCATCGGAAAGGTTAATATCCACTCTGCCAATGGCTCTAAACCCTTTTCTTTTGCAACAGTTGCCTTGGTACGTCGTTTTTGTTTATACGGACGGTATAAATCTTCGACCTCTTGGAGCTTTTCTGCTTTTGTTATTTTATGTGTGAGTTCATCTGTTAATTTTCCTTGTTCCGCAATGGTCCGAAGGACTTCTTCTTTCCTTTGCTCAAGGTTTTGTATGTATTGCCAGCGTTCCTGGATATTTCTTATTTGAACTTCATCTAGTGCCCCCGTCATTTCTTTGCGGTAGCGGGCGATAAATGGCACTGTGTTCCCCTCATTCAATAAAGAGATAACACTTTTCACCTGTTTATGAGATATTGTTAACTCCGCAGCTACCTTCACAAGAAGCTGTTCATCTTTTACAACTGTATCATTCACAATACAAACCTCCATTCCTATTACCATATTGTATCAAATTAACTCTATCGATTCATTACAGGAGCAGTTTCTTCTTACAAATAAAAAAATAGCAAGCTAAAGCAGCTTGCTAAACAGGAAACAAATATGAGGGCAGAACATACGTATAAAAAAACGCTCTTTCTAAAAAGAGCGTGCATAGACTAAAATTCGATGAGTCCTATACTTACTCGCAAGGCTTCATCCACTTTTTCCATCATTTCGTCATCGAGATGGGTTATTTTATCGGTTAACCGCTGTTTATCAATTGTACGAATCTGTTCTAAAAGTATGACTGAATCTCGTTCAAAACCGTAACGCTTCGCATCAATTTCTACATGAGTGGGAAGCTTCGCTTTTTGAATTTGTGCTGTAATCGCTGCAACAATAACTGTGGGACTAAACCGATTCCCGATGTCGTTTTGAATGACAAGTACAGGACGGACGCCGCCTTGTTCAGAACCAACAACTGGGGATAGGTCCGCGAAATAAACGTCACCACGCTTGACAATCAAGGGATTACCCTCCGCTTACAAGACGTTCAACTGTGTGTTCTGCCTCAAATTCTGCTTGAAACATTTCCGATGCAATCGTCAAATTGATCATCGCCATTTCCATGTACCCACGTCTCATGGATTCGCGAATTTGTCTCTTTTTACGTTCGCGTAAATACATTTTGGTTGCTTGATAAATAAACTCGCTCCGGTTAACGTTTTCTAATTTTACAAAACCATCTAACTCGGTTAAAAGATGTTGCGGTAACTTTACTAAGATTTCCGTAGTTGCGCCGGATTCAGACACAAACATACACCTCCACCATCACTACACACCATTTTTTCTATCTACCATATTTAATAATACCACTTAATGCCCAACATGCATAGACTAAATATAATACTTCTGTATTATAGGCCAAACAAACTACCTTTTATGCACTAAAATTCCGCATTATCATAAATATGTTCATTTTTGATTATTAGCCCAGTTATTCGTGGAGAAGATAATTTTTTAATACGACAATTTCCCCAGCTTGTTTATATAGGCGCGGTACTCTAGTAGAAATTATACAAGGAACTTCGTAGTTGATTGTCTCTAGTTTCCTGGCAATTTCATTTACAGAAATGAATTCATCTTTCTGTTTACCAATCAGCGTAACGGTGGTCCCAACTGGAACACCATGTGGTAATCTTACCATACATTGATCCATACAAATCCTGCCAACAATTGGAACTCTTTTTCCTTCTATCAACACTTCCTGCCCTTGGAGACGACGAATCCATCCGTCCGCATAACCAATTGGAATCGTCCCAATCCACTCTTCGCCTTCTGTCTCATAAGTAGCACCATAACTTACTTTATCACCCTTATCGAGCTTTTTCACTTGAACAAGCCGCGACCTTAAGGAAAATGCCTCCTTAAGAGGAAAAGGCAATTCATGTTCAATTTCTGGAGAAGGTGTTAATCCATACATAGCAATCCCTAGACGAACAGCATTAAAGTTGGCTTTAGAGAAACGTAAAGCTGCCGCACTATTGCTGCTATGGATATATCTCGGCTTTTCCTTCAGCACTGAAAGCAGATCATGAAATAACTCTATTTGTTTATCGAAGTAAGTTTGGTCTACTTCATCTGCTGTGGCAAAGTGAGTAAAGATCCCCTCGATATTGAGCCGTTCATCGCTTGAAATCAATTCCACAACCGCCGCCAATTCATCCTTTGTGCGGATTCCAATCCTTCCCATTCCAGTATCAAGCTTAATATGGACTTGAAGTACCCTATCTTTAGGAAGATAGGGTTGAGCCGCTTTTACCCATTCCAGCTGAAACACGGTAATGGTGATGTCAAACTTGACCGCCAACTCGACATCCTCTGGACGCGTTGCACCTAAAACTAGGATGGGTGCATCTACTCCCTTATTCCGGAGGGCGATGGCTTCATCCATAAATGCTACTGCTAGATATGTCGCTCCTGACTTCAGCGCGCTTTTTGCAACCTGAAGGTCTCCATGACCGTACCCGTTTGCTTTTATGACAGCTATGATTTCCACGTTTTCCGGCAAATGTTTTTTAACGGAGGCAACATTATCGGAAATACAATCTAAATCAACCTCCGCCCATGTATCTCTATAGAAATAGCCCTGCTCTGTCATTATTCCACTTCCTAATAACTTAAGTCACTTATATATTATTTTATCTTTACCTTATTGATTATCAAACTTGTTATGGAACATGTCAAATAAAAAACAGACCCGAGTCGTGGGCCTGTAAGGTTAAAATTTATTTTTCGACATCACCTTGGACTGTTCTTGCAATCTCAACGAGTTCTTTCTCTGTTAAGTCGTTTGAGGCAATCATGTAGTCAACACCATCCATGGTCCACGTAATCGAACCTTCAGATACAGCACCAATGGTAACACCTAGATCAACTAGATCTCCGTCCACATAAGTAGGTGAAGTCGAAGCTTCTTTCACTGTCACCTTTTCTTGTACAAGTGTAAATGACTTTTCACCTCCGTAGGTTAAGACGACACGTTTACCATTTTCAAGTTTCACTTCTTTTTCATCGACTAACTTTGCTCCTAAGTCGGAGGTAGGATATTTGACCGTAAATGCTGCATCCATACTATCTGCCATAACAGGCAGGTTAAGATCAGCACGAGTCATATTCTTTTTCATATCGAAGTCACTGTCATCAAAACTTGCATTAAACTTAACTTTAGAAAATTCCACAGTTACAAGTGCATTTCGATCTGGATCCATTACTTTTACCATTGCTGGTGATAAGTCCTCTTTGTTGAGTTTAATTTCTTGGATTGGCAGCATACTATTGTTTTGATAACGGGTTTTCGTTTCAAAAACATAATGTTCCTTCGTAGAAGAGAATTTGGATTCTTTATCTTCAACAATATCTTTGATTAATGATTCATATAAATAAGCTTGGCTGCTATTTTGTGGCCAATCACTTTGGAATTTGAAACTCTTTTTCAGTGCAGGCGTTAAGACAAATACCCCTTCATTATTCCGTAAAATCATCTGACTTTGGTCTTTTTCTGCATTTTTTAAATTTACACGATAGAACGTTGGGTCCTTATGCCAGATTTCTACGTTATACACCTGTGAATCCGTGCCCATTTTCAACGTCATTTTTGCATCTACTTTATAGCCCGTTAAGTCATTTAGTTTTCCATTTAACTCTTTCACCACATCATCTTTTGACTTAGAGCCACAGGCAGCTAGTAGAAAGATGACCATTAACCCCGTAAACACAAGCAAAAACCTTTTCTTCAATTCCTTCAACCCCTTCTTGTCTCATTTTCATATGAATATAAAGAAGACTTGTCTCTCCCATTTCCCTATGAATATATGAGACAACCTTAAGGAATATGATAAAGGTTTGTCCGTTAGAGGATGATTTTTCTTATTTTACCTCGATGACTACTTGTGCTACAGCATATTCTCTGCTATGCGAAATAGAAAGAAATCCATTCGTTTCAGGTTTTACGATATAGGGCTTTCCTAAAGAATCAGTTTCAATTTCAATATCTAGAAAGGATAACTCTTTGCCGATCCCCGTTCCTGCTGCCTTCGAATAAGCTTCTTTTGCCGCAAATCTCCCTGCTAAAAATTCAATCTTCCTTCTATTGGGAAGCCTTTCAAAGGTTTGTTTTTCATTTTCAGTCAGTATGCGATCAATTAGTTTTCTTTGTCTGGTGACAATTTCTTCTATCCTTGAAAGTTCAATAATATCGATTCCAATCCCTTTAATCATGATCAGGTATCCCTTCTATTTAAATTAAAGATTGCATAATAGTACAACAAGACCAAAATTCAGTCTATTATAATAAGTAAAGAATAATCAGGAGGTTATTATGTTTACGAGAACAGAGAGTTTTCGCGAATTTATCCGCTTTTATCCAATTGTTTCTATTATTATTGCCATTCATTTCATATTGTATCTTTTAACTGCTTTACCTATATTCCCAAACTTTTGGTTTAAAGCGACTTTTTCAGGTGTCAACCTCTATGTTACGGAGGGTGAGTATTGGCGATTAGTTACCCCTATCTTTATGCACGGCGGGTTTACACATGTTTTGTTTAACAGCTTCTCACTAGTCCTTTTTGCCCCTGCACTCGAGAGATTGCTCGGCAAAGGAAAATTCATACTCGTCTACCTCGTTTCTGGTATTCTAGCAAATGTAGCTACTTTACTACTTGAACCTTTAACCTATGTACATGTAGGATCGAGTGGAGCCATCTTTGGGCTATTCGGATATTATATAAGCATTATTCTCTTCCGTAAGCATATGCTCTCCCAGCAAAATTCGCAAATCATCCTCATCATTTGTGCACTTAGTTTGATTATGACCTTTATCCAGCCCAATATTAATATTACTGCCCATATATTCGGGTTATTAGGCGGTTTATTACTAGGGGCCATTTTTAATCATAAAAAAAGGGATTGAGTCCGAACAATTCGGTTCAATCCCCTTTTTTCCCTTCCCTTGAAAACCAAGAGTAAACTTTGTTTACGTCATTTCGTTCCATATCAATCACGCGGCCTCCAGCACCACCGAAACCAACTTTTACAAACGCCTCTATGCTTCCTAGTTGTTTCCTCTTTTGAAAATAACCTTCTTTCGCTTCCAAACTTTGAATTTTGTTTTTCTTCATAAAGACCGTAGTTCGAACAATCGTTCGATACCGAAGATTCAATTGTTGCTCTCCCAAACACCAGCCAGCATCCTTATACTTTAATATTCCCCAAAAAGTAAACCATGCAAGGATGATTAATGACAGTAGTCCCCATGCTTTTAGAAAAACAATGGAAACAACAACAACCGGGACAACAATTATCCAACTCCTAAAAATATAACGGGCCCTCGCTCTTTTCGGAACTGGATGAAAGCTTGATGTTAGTTGATAATCTGTAAGATATGGTCCCAATATTTGTCCAATCGTATGCAACTTTACAAGTGGAAGGAGCAGTACCTTTGAACCTTCCTGATTAGCAGCAGAACCGCCAGCACTTTCCACGATAACCGACCCATAACCAAGCCATTGGCGTACGATATTTTCATTAATTCTGATTGCTTGAATCCTCGTTAGCGGAATCGTAATTTGCCTTTTCTCTAATAAACCTTGCGAAATTACTAAATCATGTTCTGTTTTGGTGACACTGAAATTCGCATATTTTAACATTGTTCCTATTAAAGCAATAATCCAGGCAACCACAAAACCAGCAAAAACGAGGAGAACAATAATTATTAGGTTACTCACTGCCCACTGTTCAACTCCACGAAATAACCTTTCATAAGGAATCAACTCATCTAGTTGTGAAAAAAAGGCCAATACGGCGGATATGACAACCCCTACTCCCCCAGAAGTAAGTGATAGTAATAGTAATTGTGGTGGAGTAATTTTATATACAGTTTGACTTAGAACTTCCCCAACAGATTCAACGTCTTTAACGGCAGGATTTTTAGCACCTGTTACATATTCCTGAATATAGCGGGCTTCTTCCTTAGAGATAGCAGATAGAACTGCTTCCGCTTCATCTGTCCCGCTTCCACCAGCTGTTTCAATCCTAACCTTTACCATCCCGCAGAGTCGCTGAAGGATTCCTTCTGAAACATCAAGGCTTTGGATTCGCTCTAAAGGAATATATCTTTTCTTACGAACAAAAACGCCATATTCTATCCTGAGTTCATTATGCTCCATTCGATAGGTGTAACGCAGCCAGGAAAAGATGCTAGTCAAAATAATTAAGATTATTGCAATAGCAGTTACTCCAAAAAGCAGCAACTTTCCTCCGTTGTTCCAAATAAAGAACAAGGCTATAAAGGAAAAAATGAATTCCTTTAACCTTTTTCCGATGGTCAAGACAATTACAATTGGATGAAGTCTTTTCGGCTCAGACATCTTCATCCGCCACCCTTGCTAGATTAGAAATAAAGTGTCTTAATTCTTCGGCTTCGCTCTCTTCTAAAGCAGGAATTTCATGTGCCGTTGCTGCCGTATTGATAATAACGGAAGCTAAGTGGTATTTTCGTAAAATCGGTCCTTGAACTGTGTCAACATGCTGAACTCGAATCATCGGTATTAAGGTTCGCTTAACAATGAAAATACCTTCCTGAAGTTCCACTTCCTCTTCTCTGACATCATAACGCCAGCGTTTCCACCTAAGTGAAGGCAATAAAAAAATGAATAAATAAGTAGAGATTAGTTCGATTCCTATTAATAAAACGGAAACCCAAACTGGACCATTAAAGATATGTAGTAGAAAAATAGCCACACCTGCTAAGATCCAACTGATCATAATCTTGATTACACCTGAAATTCTCCATACCGTTAATGCCTTTACAGAAATTTGCTTTTGCGGCTCTTTTATCATACTTCCCCCCATCGCTATGCCTTCTCTTAAGTATACACAGGAATCAAGAAGGAAACATCATCATTAATCAACGAAAAAGCTTGATTGGTCAATTATGTTAATCCCCTTTGCTCCTTGCATATCTCTCATCAATTGAAAGAGGGCGGCATCTTTTTGTTTTGCTTCGATCATACAGTGTATCTCAGGTACAGTCCCCTTTATTGCTTGTATGAACTCCAAAAACATTTCTGGGTCAACAAAATCCGCATGTGCTCTATATTCCTTCTCTGACCTCGGGCTTGAAATATGCATTTTAACGGGAAGTGGTGATATCCTCCATGTATTAATGATTCTTTCCCAATCTTCCTTCCATTCCAGTTCTTCATGGTTCGCCAAATGATGATGATAGTCGAACACCATTGGTATCCCTAACTTCTCACAAAGATAGAGCGTTTCCTTGACCGTAAACGTTGTATCGTCGTTTTCGAGCATAATCATTCTTTGAATAGAAGGATGGATATAACCCCAATTATGAATAAACTGTTCAAGTGCCTTTTCCTTATCCTCGTAGCCTCCTCCTACATGCAAAACACATCGATGTTCGGTATCAATTTCCATACCTTTAAGCAAATTCTTATGCATAACAAGTGTCTTTAATGCATTAGCGAGGATATCCTTGTTCGGTGTATTCAGAACAACAAAATGGTCAGGATGAAAATCAATTCGCATCGGATGATCGATTAGATAGTCGCCAATCTTTTTTAATGATTCTTTCAATGGTTTGATAAAATCCCAATCAAGCAGTTCCTCGTGGTTCGCTAATGGGATAAGGCGGGAGCTTAATCGAAAGAAATGAATTTGATTTCCAGCATTATGTTTTAATAAACGAAGGCAATTATCGATATTTGATTCAGCTATTCGCTCTAGCTTCCGAATGGCTGCTTCCCGGTCTTTAATCTTGTTAAATTGTGCAAAAGTCATGGTTTGAGATGGTGAGGCATTTTGGAGTTCCACACTCATGGCAACATAGCCAAGTTTGACAATCATCTACATCACTCCTAAAAAACTGTTACCTTTAATGTTCCCATAACATGCTCGTAAAATAAAAAGAGAGCATTGGACATTATGTCCATGCTCTCTACTATTATTATCGGTTAAAGCTTCTTGGTTTTGGCTTTCCAGATGTGCGCTTTTCACCAGTTCTTGGCTTAGCCGGTGATTTTTTACGGTCACGATCGCCGCCACGTGAAGAATTATAGCTTCTATTGTCATCTCTTTTTCTACGGTCACGGTCTTGTGGCTTTCTGTCCCTCTTAGAATGAAGAGGTGATTCTTCCGTTAACTTAACCGGTGTTTGATCAGGCTCTTTTGTTAACATTTTCAGAACAGCTGCAATTACAGTTGAAGCATCATTTTCTTCAAGTAATTCATTGGCAGCTCTCTTATAATATTGAAGATTATTTCCTTCAATTGTTTGCACAATTTTATCAACTACTGCTCGTTGTTGACCTTCTAACGCTTCATCCAAGGTAGGAGCAGTCATTCTTTCCATTTTACGCTTCGTTGTTCTTTCTAAAACAGACAAGTAAGACTTTTCACGTGGAGTAATAAATGTTAGTGCCATACCTGATTTACCAGCACGTCCTGTACGTCCAATACGGTGGACATAACTTTCAGGATCCTGTGGAATATCAAAGTTGTAAACATGGGTTACGCCGGAGATATCGAGACCCCTTGCTGCCACGTCCGTAGCCACTAATACATCAATTGTTCCTTCTTTAAATTTCCGAAGGACTTGCATACGTTTTGCCTGCGTTAAATCTCCGTGAATCCCCTCTGCAGTATAACCTCTTAAGGTTAATGCCTCAGATAATTCATCCACGCGGCGTTTAGTCCGGCCAAAGATAATCGCTAACTCTGGTGATTGAATATCAAGAAGTCTTGTTAAGACATCAAATTTATTCTTTTCCATCACTTCAAGATAAAATTGTTCGATCGCTGGTACAGTCATTTCCTTCATCTTAACACGGACAATTTGAGGATCCTTCATAAACTTTTCTGCCATTCTTTGAATTGGAGCTGGCATTGTTGCTGAGAAAAGTAAAGTTTGGCGCTCAGCCGGTGTAGCAGCAAGAATGGTTTCAATGTCTTCAATGAATCCCATATTTAACATTTCATCCGCTTCGTCAAGAATAACAGTGTTTACTGTGTCAAGACGCATTGTTTTTCTGTTGATATGATCTAATACACGTCCAGGAGTACCTACAATAATATGTGGGTATTTCTTTAATGAACGGATTTGGCGGCTGATGTCCTGTCCACCGTAAATGGATAAAACGCGGACTCTTTTACCTGAACCGATTTTATAAAGTTCTTCTGATACTTGAATCGCAAGTTCACGTGTTGGTGCGATAATAATCCCTTGAATCGCATCCTTAGTAACATCAATCTTTTCCACTAATGGAATACCAAATGCAGCAGTTTTACCAGTTCCTGTTTGAGCCTGCCCAATTAAATCCTTATTTGCTAAGCCCATCGGAATTGTTTCTGCCTGGATTGGTGTTGCTTCCTCAAAACCCATTTTGAGGACAGCTTCTAAAGTAGCCTGACTTAGGCCTAAATCTTCAAACTTTGTCAATGTTTTCATTCTCCTTCATCTATGTGAAAATATTTTTAAATTGCTGAATATTTTCGCCCGATACTCAGAAATGCGGAAAGCGTCTCGCTCTGGGGCGAAAAGCGTTGTAGGGCCTGACGGTGAAGTCGCTTTTGACTTCATCGGTGGACTGAAACGGTCGAGCCCCTAGGCGCTGCAGCTAGACACGCATCAAAATGCCGCAAGTAGGTAACATCTATATTTTACCAAAAAAAGACATTCTCCTTCAAGGAGTATGCCCTTTATTCATCGTTCTTTAGACACGTTGCAGACAATCATAACACTATAACAATTTTATTGCAATTAAATCGGGTTTATAACGAATCCCATATTAGCTATTCCCGCTCCATCAAAAAATCATACACGGTGGAAAATAGGGCCTCTTTTTCCTCACAGTGACAAATATGATGGCTAGAATCTTTAATGTACGTAAGTCTTTTTATTTTTGCATTTATCGTTCGGTATAAGTATTCAGCGCTTTTAGGAGGGACGATCCCGTCACATTCTCCTTGTGCAATCAGTGTTGGCACTTCTACTTGAGGGAGAAGTGGTTTGATGTACGAAACAAGTCTGCGAAATTGTAAAGTCGCTTTTATGGGAGTTGCTTTTATTTTTCTTTTATATCGCTTAAAAAATTCATTGTTTTCTAAGTTTCCTTTTAAAGAATCGATAATCATTGATTTTATTTCACTGGCCATTTGCTTCGGATTAAGGTAATAGGCAGCAGCACTAAGTAGTACAAGCTTGTCCACTGGGTACTTTGCAGCCAGTAAACTTGCAATCATACCGCCCATGGAAAATCCTATCACATAGACCTGATCACATATATCAATTAATTTCTTTAATTCGTTCTCTGCATGATCAATCCATTGTTGATAATGGACACCTTTTAAGGAGAGATTTTCACCATGGCCAGGAAGAGTCGGGACACTGAATACCCAATCTGTTTGCTTTGTTAGATATTCAGCAAGCGGCTCTACTTCATAAGGCGCCCCGGTAAAGCCATGAATACATAAACATCCAATCATGTTCTTCCACCTGCTTTGCTAGGAAAAATATTTTCCTTTAGTGTTCCATGAACAGCATTTCGCATACGGTGTTGTTTGACAGTAAATCTTTACTTTTTTTGTAATGCTGTCACGATTTCCTCTAATCTCATTCCTCTAGAAGCCTTTACAAGAACTAATGAATCATTATTTACGTGCTGTTCTAATACTTTAATCAGTTCACTCTTTTCCATAAAAGAAAAGACTCTGTTTTTCCCTAACGCGGAACGTGCACCTTCAGCAATGTGTTCTGCTAACTTTCCATAGGTAAATACGTAATCAATTTTTTCTGGATTCAAACCCTCACCAATTTGCTGATGATACTGTTCTTCCTGAGGTCCTAATTCGAGCATATCACCTAGTACTAAAATAATCTTTTTGTATCCTTTAAGGTTTGAAACTAATTCTATGGCCGCCATCATCGAGGTTGGACTTGCATTATAGGCGTCGTTAATGATCTTTTCACCATGAAATCCTTCCACAAGTTCCATTCTCATATTGGTAAGTTTAACATTGGCTAAACCTTCATTCATTTTATTAAATGGCACATCAAAGTAGTGTGCAATGATGATCGCAGCAATTGCATTTAATATATTATGTGTTCCTAACACTGGAAGTTCGAAGTTTTCATCAGACTCTTTAATTTTAAACATATTTCCTTGCTCTAATTGAATAATGTCTATAGGAAAAAAATTATTTGTATCCGATCTTCCAAATGTTTGAACTCTTACATTCCCTTTATATTTATTAATTCGCTCCATTAAAAGCGGCTCGTCGCCATGAAGTACCGCCAATCCGCCGTCTTTCAGACCTTGCAATATTTCTAGTTTGGCTTCAGCAATTCCTTCTCTTGAACCAAGGTCAAGCAGATGTGATTCTCCAATATTAGTAATGACAACTGCATCGGGAGAAGCAAGTTTTGTAAGGAATTCAATTTCTCCTCTTCCACTCATTCCCATTTCTAATACTGCTATGTCAGTATCCTCATCCAAACCTAGGACTGTTAAAGGTAGTCCAATATGGTTATTGTAATTCCCTTCTGTTTTTTGAACTTTATACGCGGTGGACAAGAGGGAAGCAGTCATATCCTTGGTTGTGGTTTTTCCATTACTTCCGGTAATTCCCACTACTTTTACTTGTAACTGTTTTCGATATTCTCTTGCTAATTCTTGCAGCGCCCCTAAGCAATTATCAACAATAAGGATGGGCAAATGAGTCGGTGGATTAGGCACGTCACTTTGCCACAGTGCTGCTGATGCTCCCTTTTTTAGTGAATCCTCAACATATTTATGACCATCGGAGTTTTCACCTTTAAAAGGTATAAACAAGTTTCCAGATTCAATTTTTCTAGAATCGATGGAAACCCCTGTGATTTCTATATCAGCAAACGAGGTAATCTCATTTTCAACAGGTATCATATCTGAAATCTGTTTTAATGTTCTTTTTATCATTTCAATCCTCCGTCCGGATTTTAAATAAAGACACGGCACCCTGCCGTGTCATAGTTATTAAAAAGTGTATTTTATGTTTTGTTTTTCTGCATGTCTTTCTTTTGCAAGATTCACTAATGTCTCAATCAATTGTGGATATTCGACACCAGTATGCTTCCATAACAGTGGGAACATGCTAAACGGCGTGAAGCCCGGCATCGTATTTACTTCATTTATTAACGCTTTTCCGTCTTTCGTTAAGAAGAAGTCAGCACGAACAAGTCCTGAGCAGTCTAATGCTTTAAAAGCTTGGATAGCCATTTCTTTAATTTGTTGATACTCTTCTGGGGAAACTTCTGCAGGTATGATTAGGGCAGTATCTCCATCTTCATATTTCGCTTTATAATCATAAAAGTCCTTCTTAGGAACAATTTCACCTGCAACAGAGCATTTTGGATCATCGTTTCCAAGAATAGCTACTTCGATTTCACGGGCGATAACACCTTCTTCAATAATCACTTTTCGGTCAAACTGAAAAGCCTCTACAAAAGCCGCCTCTAGTTCTGCTCGGTTTATACATTTACTGATACCTACACTCGAACCAAGGTTAGCTGGTTTTACAAAACAAGGATAGCCAAGTTTCTCTTCTACTTTTGTATAGACAGACTCTTTGGTCTTTTCCCATTCGGTTCTTATAAAAGCAACATACTTTACTTGCGCCAATCCTGCTTGAGCAAACACATTTTTCATCATTACTTTATCCATTCCTGCAGCAGAAGCTAATACACCATTACCGACATATGGGAGGTTTAAGAGTTCGAGCAACCCTTGTACCGTTCCATCCTCCCCATTTGGTCCGTGCAGAAGTGGAAATATTACATCCAATGGTTCGTTATTCTGTTGTACGCTATTGTTGAAAAGGGTTGGTGCCAATGATAAAGGTGATAACTGATTTTCATTTGAAAATTCTAATGCTTTAACGCTTTCTGCCGGTGCATGAAGTTGGGGTCCCTTTATCCACTGACCTTCTACATTTATGTAAATCGGATGAATTTCATATTTTTCAAGATCGAGCGCCTTAATTACCGCAAGAGCCGTTTGTAAAGATACTTTATGTTCAGCGGATTTACCTCCGTACAGTAAACCAATTTTTGTTTTCATACTAAACCTCCATTTTCGCATTTCACGATTTTATTTTATCACTTTTATTATTTTATGAAACCTACAGCTTGGTTAAAAACTATCTATACTTATTCGAACAAAGAAAATCTCCCCAACGAAATGGAGAGATTAAATAACGGTAAGCTTCCATTCTTTTGTTTTTTTATCAAAAATGATTTTTGCATGGCAGTTTTCACCTGAAATTTGTTCATATTCCTCGTACATATCATCCATCGAGGCAAAGTCGCCGATTACCCAGATCGGGATTTCCAGTTTGCTTCGCTGATGATCGACATCTCTTAAGGAGATACAGATACCCTCTTTCATAAATGGGGTTAATGAAAGAAGAATTTCCTTATTAATCGGTGGATATATACGTTTCTTCCTGATTCCAAGCAGTGATTTTTCGAGTTTCAACTCTCCTAATTTACTTGAAAGAGCTTGACTTAACAGTGAAAAAAAGTCCTTAAAGCTTCGATAATATATTTTATTAAAGAAACCATCATCATGTGCTAAATAAACAAATCGGTTTCCTAGCTTATTATAAAAGGGAAGTTTTAAATGCTGCTTTTGATGACCTAAATATAATAATTCCGCTATTTCCTGTCCTGTGAGTTCATTTAATCCTTCTTCTTCAACAAAGTCAATCCAGCAAAAATCTCCGTAGCTATATATATCTTCAGCAGCTAATCTTTTGATTCTGTCCTCAGGACAATATTCGAGTAATGTGTGCATATTAAAGTCACCATCTTCAAAGCGATGCTTTAATAAAAGCAGAGGATTTAAAGTACCCGAAAAAGCAGCAGCAAATTCGGCAAATTCAATACCGTAAGATAGTACATACTGATCATTTTGATTTAAGTGGACATAGACGAGATCCCGTATGTCTTGATGATGCTTTTTCAAAGCCAAACTCCTCCAATCAGGAAAAATGAAAATCTATGACAATGAGTTAGAAAGCCCTATATTAAAGTGCGCCAATATTAACCAATCCTACACCATTTTATCATTAATAGTCCAAATAGCTTATTTCAATTCTTTTACATTTCTAAAGATATTTGTGATACTTTTGAAACAGTTGGCTTGATAACTTTTCGAATAACACATACTATTTTTATATTCCTTACTAGTATTAACTGCAGGATTATCAACAAATCATTTTTTTTACATACTTGTATAAAGAGATAAACGCACCGTTTGAAAGGAGCGTGTAAAATGATTAAAGATATGACCCAAGACGAGATTACTCTCCATATTATTAAATTATTAAAAGAAAACAAAAAAGCTGAATTTATCACCATCCTCGAGGAACTGCAGCCATATGATACCGCAAAGATATACGAGGATTTGCCTGAAAAACATAAACTTCGTTTTCTAATATTTTTAAACTTCGAAGTACTTGCTGACTTAATGCAGGAACTTGAAAAAGAAGAGCAGCTTGAGGTATTAAATAAATTAGGGATTGAAAAATCAAGCAAGGTCCTTGATTTAATGGATAATGATGACTTGGCGTTACTTCTAGATGAAGTATCACCAGAGAAGAAAGAGTCCCTTCTTTCTGGTATGAAGGTTGAAGAGTCAAAGGCCGTTACTGATATTATGAATTATCCACCTGAAACGGCTGGGAGAATCATGACCAATCGCTTTGTATGGATTCGAAGTTATTATACCGTAAGAGAAGCGGTTGATAAGTTAAAAACGTTTGCTGAGTTTGCTGAATCTATTAACTATCTATACGTCGTGGATGAAGAAAGAAAGCTAGTCGGTGTTGTTTCATATCGTGACTTGTTGCTAGCAGGACTTAATGAAGAAATTAGTCGTATAATGTACGAACGTGTTATCTCAGTTTCTGTCACCACCGACCAAGAAGTAGTGGCCCGAATGACGGAACGGTACGATTTCCTTGCGATTCCCGTAGTGGATGAGGGCAATAGGCTTGTCGGTATAGTTACCGTTGATGATATTATCGATGTCGTGATTCAGGAAGCAAATGAGGATATAGAAAAATTATCCGCCTCAGGGAAATCGATCGACTTTGATACAAAGACATTTGTTGCCGCTGCTAGAAGACTTCCATGGCTCATTTTGCTTTTATTTATCGGACTCATCTCTGGTAGGATTATCAGCAGTTTTGAAAATACTCTGGAGCAGGTAGTCGCCATTGCTTTTTTCATGCCAATGATTGCTGGGATGACTGGAAATACCGGAACCCAATCACTTGCAGTGGTAGTTAGGGGGCTTATTTCACACGATATCGATAAAGGAGTTATCCTTCGCTTAATTGCCCGTGAACTTGGTGTTGGGGTGACCATTGGTATTACTTGCGCTGTCCTCATTTCAATCATCGCCTATATTTGGCAGGGAAGCTTTATCTTAGGAGCAGTCGTTGGAGTTTCGCTCTTTTTCACCCTTATTATTGGGACGTTGGCAGGAACTGTTATCCCACTGATATTATTTCGTTTAAATATTGATCCTGCCGTGGCATCAGGCCCACTGATTACGACCATTAATGATATTTTTTCACTACTCACTTACTTTGGAATAGCAACCATGTTTCTAAACTATCTCATGTAGGCACGGTCTTAAGACCGTGCCTTAATTTTTTATGAAACAATTTCTCTAGATGAATCGTCATAATAGTAAAGTCCTTGTAATAAATTTCCTAAAGATATTGTTACAAAATCTTTTCTTTGTTAGCATATCACTATATAAACAGACAAAATTGGGTGTGACATATGGACAATTTCACAAAAAAAGTGGACCGCTTTGATTGGACGTTAACATTAATTCTGTTTCTATTTTTCCTTGTTAGCTGTGTAGGGATTTATAGCGCCCAAACTGCCGGGCAGTACGATGAAAACTTTCTAGCCAAACAAACATTCTGGTATGTAGTTGGAGCAGCAATCATTTCTATCACAATCCTTTTCGATGGATATCAATACAGACGGCTGTCTTGGTATTTGTACGGTTTCGGACTTATTTTACTAATAGCCATTCTAGCAGCGCCTGAAAGTATCGCACCAATAAGAAATGGAGCGAAAAGCTGGTTTATCACTCCTCTTGGTTCCATTCAACCTTCAGAATTTGTTAAAACCTTTTTAATTTTAGCGCTTAGCACCGTTGCAGTTGGGCATCAGGAAAAATACCTTGAGAAAACATTTAAAAGTGACTTTTGGTTATTATTAAAACTTGCTATCACAACATTTGTTCCTATTTTCTTTATTATGAAGCAAAATGATCTTGGCACCTCCCTCGTCATATTATCCATCTTAGTTGGATTTATTTTAGTTTCAGGAATCACATGGAAGATTATTTTACCTATCTTTAGTTCGGGTGCTGCACTCGGTGTTTTCATCATTTATTTAGTGGTACAAAGACCTGATATCCTCGAAAAGTATTTACATGTACAGCAGTATAAATTTAATCGTATTTATGCCTGGCTTGACCCATTTAATCATTCAAGCAGTTCAGGTTATCACCTGTTGAAGTCATTAAGTGCCATCGGGTCAGGACTTATTACAGGAAAAGGTTTTGGAAATCGTGAAGTTTATATTCCTGAAGGACATACAGATTTTATCTTCAGTGTAATTGGTGAGGAATATGGCTTTGTTGGCGGAAGTATTGTCATTGGTCTATTTTTTCTATTAATCTATCATTTAATAAAAACGGCCTTAGATACAAATGATCCTTTTAATACATATGTGTGTACTGGAATCATCTCCATGCTTACATTTCATGTTTTCCAAAATGTCGGTATGACCATTCAAGTTCTTCCGATTACGGGAATTCCCTTGCCCTTTATCAGCTATGGTGGCAGTTCATTAATGGGCAATATGTTTGCAATGGGCATCGTCTACAGCATTCGCTTTCATCATCGTAATTACATGTTCACATCATCAAAGTCCTTGAGTGTCTAATGAGAAACAGTGGGAATTCCGCTGTTTTTATTTCTTTATTATCGAAACTGTTATAAACTTAGAAAAGCAAAAACATTTACAAAGTGAAGGTGAACTATGAAAGAATTTATTTTCTCCGTTTTGGAGTTCTTATCACAGTTAGGTTACTTCGGAATTGCACTAGGATTAATGATAGAAGTTATACCAAGTGAAATCGTCTTAGGCTATGGCGGTTATATGATTTCTGAAGGAATCCTCGGTTATCCCGGTGCTATCATTGCGGGAACGATTGGTGGAACATTTGCACAACTATTCCTCTATTGGGCAGGGTATTACGGTGGACGTCCATTTTTAGAAAAGTACGGTAAGTATGTCTTTATTAACAAAAAACAAATTGATCTATCCGAACAATGGTTTAGTAAATATGGAGTCGGAGTCATTTTCTTCGCCCGATTTATTCCCGTTGTCAGGCACGCTATATCGATTCCGGCAGGAATTGCAAAAATGTCGGCAACAAAATTCACACTTTATACCGTAGCAGCTGTTATTCCATGGACCATACTATTCCTTTACTTAGGACATGCGTTAGGCGAGAATTGGTCACAAATTAAGGAATATGCCGCACAGTATACACTGCCAATCATTATTGGAGCTGTCCTACTGGGTGTCATCTACTTCTTGATAAAGAAAACAAAAAAAACAACCACCGATTAATTGTCGGTGGTTGTTTTTTATAACATAATACTTGTGACAGCAGCTGTTAATAAACTTACCAGTGTTGCACCATAAAGTAATTTTAGTCCAAACTTCGCTACTTGATTTCCTTTGGCTTCATTTAGTCCCTTCACGGCACCCGTGATAATTCCAATAGATGAAAAGTTTGCAAACGATACAAGGAATACTGAAATAATCCCAACCGTTCTACTTGTTAGTGAATCTGATATTTTCCCTAAATCCATCATCGCAACAAACTCATTTGACAATAACTTAGTAGCCATAATCGTACCAGCCTCTACCATATCTACCGCAGGTATTCCCACGATAAAAGCAAGTGGTGAAAACACATATCCCAGAACCGTCTGGAAGCTTACTCCAAAAATAGCATCAAATATATGGTTAATCATACTAATTAAAGCAACAAAACCGATTAGCATGGCTCCAACAATAATGGCTACCTTGAAACCATCCATAATATATTCACCTAGGACTTCGAAAAAGGTTTGTTTTTCTCCCTCTTGAACGTCGATAATATCTTCTTCTGCTGATACCTCGTAAGGATTAATAATATTCGCAACCATAAATCCGCCAAATAAGTTTAATACCAAAGCGGTAATAACATATTTCGGATCAATCATCGTCATATATGCCCCTAATATCGAAGCTGAAACCGTTGACATAGCTGACGTACATAATGTGTAAAGGCGATGTTCAGGTATATAAGGAAGTTGTTTTTTTACAGAGATAAACACCTCTGATTGACCGAAAACAGCAGATGCAACTGCATTATAGGATTCTAGTTTACCTAAACCATTTACCTTACTTAAAATGATGCCAAGGTAACGAATGATAATCGGAAGGACTCTAATGTACTGGGCAATTCCAATTAATACAGAAATAAACACGATTGGCAGGAGTACATTGATGAAAAATGGACCTGCACCTTCATTCGCCATTCCTCCAAAAACAAAGTTTATTCCCTCTGCTGCATAACTTAATAAATGATCAAACAAAGTAGAGACTGCTGTAATAATCACAAATCCCACTTCGGTATTAAGCAGTATGAAAGCAAAAATAAGTTGTAATACTAGCATAGTGACAAGCGGTTTAACCTTAATTCTTTTTTTATTGTTACTTACGATGTAGGCTAACAAAAAGATGATAGCGATTGCAACAAGAAAAAGTATGTACTTCAAAATATTCCTCTCCTATTCGTGATGATCTATCAATGATGTAATGAAGATAGAAAACACAGTTTATTTCGACAATTATCGACAATCATTTGAATACAAAGACGATTATAATTTCACCTATAACTAGTGTCAATGCATGAAAGGAAAGTAGTAATATTCAGGTTTTTCACTTTTTATTATTCCATATGCCACTTTTCTTACTCTTTTTCCATAAAAAAAACCACCTGGATAGGTGGCAAACATTTCATTCGTACTGCTATTTTTTGGACGCACTAATAACACGGTTCATTGCTTGAATATGTCCAAGATGCAAATTCTCGTGAAGAAGAGCAAAATTAACAAGTTCCCCAAACGTTTCCTGACCAAGAAATGGTTCTTTCAACTTCACGTTGAGGCTTTCAACGGGAATTTCCTTCATTCTTTTTACTTGTTCTTTTAACTGACTTGATAAGACCGAAACACTTGGAACATCTCCTTGCCAGTCTGCAGGTTTCGTCCCTCTAGCGAATAATTCCATATAATTTACTGGTAAATGGCTCGACTTTTTTGGAAAACCAAATACTAGACTTTCGTTGGTCGTTAATACGTGCCCAATATGCCATTTTATGTTGTTGTTAAACCCTTCAGGCTGTATATTCGCTAAACTCTCTTCCATTGCCTCAACATTCTTGATAAAAAAACTACTTGTTAACTCAATATTATTAAATAATAGTTGGCTCATTCTAGTATCCTCTCCCTTTCTCCTATTACATTTCTTCTGGAGCTTCAATTCCTAATAATCTAAGACCTTCTTTTAGGACAACTGTCACGGAATAGACAAGCGCTAAGCGAGCTTGTTGCTGAGCACCATTTTCAAGAATTTTTACCTCGCCATAATATTTATTGAAGGCTTGTGCAAGGTCGACAATATATTTTGCAATTTGCGATGGATCAAACTGTTCATATGCTCTCTTTATCGCATTGGTAAATTCCGTAAGCATACTAACCACCTTCCATTCTTTTTCCCAGGAAGCTGATGATAATTGTGCCGCACGTTCTACTTTCCAGTTTGCCTTACGTAAAATTGAACACGCCCTTGCATAAGTATATTGGACATAAGGGCCAGTTTCTCCTTCAAAACGAAGCATTTCTTCCAATGAAAATTCAATATCATTCATTCTAAAATTCTTTAAGTCATGGAACATCACAGCCCCAACCCCGACCTGTTTGGCTACGGCATTTTTATTGGTGAGGTTAGGATTTTTTTCTTCGATATTATGTCTGGCCATAGAGATTGATTCAGTAAGTACTTCCTCTAATAAAACAACCTTTCCTTTTCTCGTCGACATTTTCTTTCCATCTTTTAGCATCATCCCAAACGGAATATGGACCATATTCTTAGCCCAGTGATACCCCATCTTTTCTAACACAGCGATTAGCTGTTTAAAATGAAGACTTTGTTCATTCCCAACGACATACAATGACAAATCGAAGTCGTAGTTTTCTTTACGATAAAGGGCCGCTGCTAAATCGCGTGTCGCATAAAGAGTGGCGCCATCGGATTTTTTAATAAGACACGGTGGTAACCCCTCATCTGATAGTTCTACCACTTGAGCTTGGTCAGATTCAACTAACAATTGATTTTCCTCTAATAGCTGAACAACACGTTCCATTTTATCATTATAAAAAGCTTCCCCTGCAAAGGAATCAAATTGAACATTCATCAATTCATAAATCCGTGAAAATTCCTTTAGAGATTCATCACGGAACCATTGCCATAGAGATAAAGCTTCTTCATTTCCATCTTCTAGTTTTTTAAACCAACTTCTCCCCTGTTCAACAAGTTCAGGATCATTTTCTGCCTCATCATGGAACTTTATATAGAGGGTCAATAACTCTTTGATCGGGTTTCGTTTGACCTTCTCTTCTTCTCCCCAAAGCTTATAAGCCGTGATGAGTTTACCGAACTGCGTACCCCAGTCACCGATATGATTAATTCTGATAGGCCTATATCCACATTTTTCGACAATGAATGATAGTGCGTTACCTATGACTGTTGAACGCAAATGACCCATTGAGAATGGCTTAGCGATATTTGGAGATGACATGTCGATTGTTACATGGCGGTTATTTCCTATGTTTAATGCCCCATAGTTCTCCTTTTGCTCGATAATCTCTGTAATGATATCTTCTGAAACTAACCTTTTATTTAAGAAAATATTCAGATAAGCACCTGCCACTTCAACCTTTTCGAAAATGGCAGATTGGATTTTTCCACTTAATTCCTGAGCGATACTATTTGGCGATTTCCTTTTTACTTTTGCAAATGCAAAACAAGGGAAGGCTAAATCTCCATGCAGTTGATTTTTAGGCTTTTCAATTAGCATTTCAAGTTCGTTTACTTGCATTTCATGGTTTAGTGCCTCAAATAATACTTTAGCAAGCTCCTGTTTATACTTCATTTTATAGACCTCCAACTTTTTCTTTTCTCTTTAAAAAAACAAAAAACTCCCGTCTCTATATTGAAGAGACGAGAGTTAACTCGCGGTACCACTCTACTTGTTCAAAAAGAACCAGCTTTGCTTGTTAACGGAGGACTTCTCCGGCGTGCCCTACTGTCTTCGGGCATACATCTCAAAAGTGCGCTTCATTCTCTGTTTCGTACCAGGCTTCCACCATCCCTGACTCGCTTTAACTTCCCAGAGAATTACTCTCTTTTTCATTGATTTTATCCGACTTGATTTGTTGTTATTATACTGGATAAAAAAGGATTTATCTAGTCGCTGCTGATTATTTTTTTAAATTGGTCATCCTAACCGTAAAGGAGGGATTACATTGGCCAGAAGAAATAAAATTCTTGTCCCTGAGGCTAGGAATGGATTAGATGCGTTAAAAGCGAAGGTCGTTCAGGCACAAAATCCAGAGAACGCCAAATTTGAGGCTGCCGAAGAGGTTGGTGTTCCTTTAAAAAAGGGCTACAACGGTCAACTCACTTCCCAGCAGGCAGGGAAAGTCGGCGGCAGATTAGGCGGCAGCATGGTCCGGGAGCTTGTTAAAATGGCACAGGAAAATATGGCTAAAAAAAGATAAGCAGTGGATCCCCACTGCTTACTTATGATCCGGTTGAACGATAGTGCCTAACTCCAAATAACCACACTAGAAAACAAGGAAGAATAAACAGACTGCCCGCTAGTGGAATTAGCATATAATAGATTGCCTGCCCTTGTGTTTTACCTAGAATAAACAGTAATGGCAGGTAATTTACCGTTCCAAATGGGATGACATACGTAAAGAAACGGGCTACCCACTTTTGATAAATATTTAATGGATACTGAGCCATCTCTCTGCCTCCGTCCGTGAAAATATTTGCTATCTCCAGCCCCTGAACCGTCCAAAAACACATTGTTGCAGCAAGCATATAGATACCTGTAAAGATAAGGACACCACTTGTAATCATAAATAACAAAGTGACAGCTTTTATTAGACTCCATTCTATAGGTAGATTATTCAATGCCCAAATTAGAACGATAGCACTTTGAAGAAGTCTGCCAATCCGAGTAAATTCAAATTTAGATCCTAGTACTTGAAGAAAGGTGCTTCGCGGACGCACAAGAACCCGGTCAAAATCACCCTTAATAATCAGACTGGAAAAAGTATCAAACCCCCGTGCAAAACACTCACTTAACGAAAAGGCCATGTGAATAACGGCAAAACAGAGGGCAACCTCGAAGAATTCCCAGCCTTTTATTTGCCCAAATCGCTCGAACAAAAAGTAGAGTCCCGCAAAAATCGAGAAAGGAATGAAAAACTGTCCGATCGATAAAAGCCAAAAGGATGTACGGTATTGCATTTGTGATTTAAATAAGATTAAAAGATATTTAAAATAAAGACTCATCTCCGATTATCCTCCCTGTACGACGACTCTTTTTAAAACACTGTTAAGCGCAATTTTTCCTAACCATACAAGACCTAACAGATACCCTAATTGAATAAACACACCTATAATGGCGTCACTTTGCGCAATGTGTCCCGAATAAACACGGAATGGAAAATCTGCCGTCCAGCGAAATGGCAGGACATAGGCAATTTTTTGCAGCCATAAAGGCATTAATGGAACAGGTATAATCAAGCCTGCAAAAAATTCACCTAGAACTCCGAAAATCAACAATGAACCCATTGGAGATAATGTCACAAAAACTGAAATGTATAAGAACATTGAAATCGCTACCAGTAGTAATAATCCTAATAAAAGAGTAATCACAAATAAGATTAAGGTTGTAACATTTGGAGGTAGTGTCATGTTGTAGGGTTTTGGTAAGGAGAAAGCCACGATTAAAATCGGATAACAGCGTAGTAGTGCACTTGATAATCTCTGTGCCAGAAGTTTTGCATACCAGAAACCGTATAAGTCTGTAGGACGGCACAGTTCATAGGCGATATTCCCGCTTGTAATGAGATCAAATAATTCGTTGTCGCGAAACCAGAGCATGATAAAAGCCAGAAAAGCCTGCTGCAGCCATATGTAGGTGATTAATTCTTTTAATGAGATTGGCGGTTTTACGGCAGCAAATTCATAGAATGCTTCAAAAACCATTATCGAAATAAATCCCCAGAAGAATTGAGTGGCCACTCCAGCAAGCGCAGCAGATCGATATTGCATACCAATTAAAAGCCTTATTTTTAGAACCGAAGCGTATGCCTTCATATTTGGAACTCCTTATACAGCTGGACGATGATGTCTTCTATTGGCTGCGATTCGATCGTCACATCGAGAAGTTCTACCTGTTTCGTTAGGTGGGTAATGACCTCAGAGGTTATAATCTGATCTGTATCTATACTGAGTACCACTTGTTCAGGAGACCAAGAGATTACGGTTGTTCCTGGAATGACAATGGGGTTGTTATTTTTTTGGTAATCAGCTCTAATTGTTTTATTTGTTCCAAACCTTTTTCTTAGTTCATCCAGGTTCCCATCATAAAGTAAACTGCCCTTACCGATAAGAATCACTCGATTCGCTAAAGCCTCTATGTCATTCATATCATGGGTGGTTAGAACGACTGTAACTCCCTTTTCTTGATTGATGGTTTTGATAAATTGACGGACGGCAATTTTTGAAACCGCATCAAGTCCAATCGTTGGTTCATCTAAAAATAGGATTTTGGGATTATGTATTAAGGAAGCTGCAATTTCACAGCGCATTCGCTGACCTAAGCTTAGTTGCCTGACCGGAGCGTTCATGATGTCTTTTAATTCTAATGTTTCAATAAGCAAGTCTAAGGTAGATTGATACTCTTGTTGTGGAATCTTGTAAATGTCTTTTAATAGCTCAAATGAATCAATAACCGGAACATCCCACCAAAGCTGCGAGCGCTGGCCAAAGACAACACCGATATTTTTTACATAGTCGACCCGGCTCTTCCATGGTGTGTAGCCCATGATATTGCAGGTTCCACCATCCGGAACTAAAATGCCGCTCATAATCTTAATTGTGGTCGACTTTCCTGCACCATTTGGACCAATGTACCCAACTATTTCACCAGGTTCAATACTGAAAGAGATATCTTTTAGGGCGTCCACAATCATATGCTCCCGGTAAAAAAGTGCCTTGGTGGCTTGCAGTAATCCAGTGGAGCGCTTTGCCACTTTGAAGGATTTCGTAATGCCTTCTACTTTTATCAAATAGGTTCCCTCCTTTTTCGTCACAGAGGAAAATAGTACCACCTGGGATGGATTAATGTCAAGAATTTTTCGAATTGTTTTTTTAGTAGATATATTGTCACAGCTTTAGTGGCTATTATTTTATATGATTAGACTAGAAAGGATGTGGCTAATGTTATTAAAATCTAGAACTGAACCGGATTTATTAAAATTATTGAGGTTCTTAAACACAAGAATGATTTTATCTGAAGATGATAGGAAGCAGTATTTATATTTGCAAAAGGGATATGAAGGAGAAGTGGTATTTGACCAGTTGGCTTCGGAAAACCTCAAAAATGAAATATTTATTTTAAACGATCTAATGCTTGAAATAAACCATTCAAAATTTCAAATTGATTCTTCTCTAATTATCCAAGATACGATTATAACTTGTGAAGTTAAAAATTTTGAAGGTAACTATTTATATCGTGACGGTGAATTTTACCTATGTGTGGCCCAAAATCCAATCACTAATCCTTTGCACCAGGTAAAGAGATCTGAGACTTTGCTCCAACAATATCTCAAAAAAAATGGGCTTCATTTTCGAATTCTTCCTTATTTAGTTTTTATTAATCCTAATTTCTTCTTATATCAAGCTCCCCAAAAGGATTCGATAATCTTTCCTCCACAGATAAGCAACTTTATGAATAAGGTCAACTCAAAACCATCTAAACTAAATGGAATGTAACAGAAACTTGCTGATCAGTTAATAGCTGATCACAAAATTGAATCTCCATATCCTAAATTACCTCCCTATGATTATCATTCACTTCAAAAAGGATTAACTTGTGCTAGCTGTAACTCCTTTATTATTATTTGCGACGAAAGGAAAGCTAGGTGCAATGATTGCGGATTTGAAGAGGCGATTGGATCAGCTATTGTACGGAGTGTAGATGAGTTAAAGCTGCTTTTTCCCGACTTAAAAATTACTACTTCTATTATTCATGATTGGTGCCTGGTGGTTGAGTCTAGAAAGACGGTTCGGAAGGTTTTAACTATGAATTATAAATTATTGGGACATGGAAAGTATTCATATTTTGATACTGTTTTGAAGTAAAGCTATCAAGTAGAGTCCAAGTGACCACTTTTTCGGTTTACCTTTGATCTTGGTAATCATGGACGCCTCATGGTTACCACTTTTCCGATTTCCCTTAGATTTCGGTCATCATGAACGCCTCATGGTTACCACTTTTCTGATTTCCCTTTGTTTTCGGTCATCATGAACGCCTCATGGTTACCACTTTTCCGATTTCCCTTAGATTTCGGTCATCATGAATGCTTCATAGTTTTCATCTTCCCGATTTTTCTTTGATAATCCTTCAAAGTAAAAAAAACAATGGATACCTATTTAATGGTATCCATTGTTCTATTATTTCTGACTCTTCAATTGTTTGTATTGAGCAACAATGCCTTTAAACAATGGGGATTCTGGTGTTAACTGTGTATATGATTGAATAGCATCCTCTATCCCTAGTTCTGATATAGTTTGTTGGATTTTAACTGCTTCTTCATCCCCTTGGAAATCGTACATTAGAGCAGCAGCAATTCCCTTTAATAGGTAGGTCGGCTCTTTTCCAATTACTTCAGCATATTGCCTTGCAGGACTTACAAGACGATCGTTTGCTCCTAGCTTACGGATTGGTGAACGAGCTACCCTCGTTACCTCATCAACAATATAGGAGTTAGAAAAACGCAGGAGAATTTTTTTAATATATTTATGGTGCTCTGCTTGGTCAAATCCATATTTACTCACTAAAAACTCGCCGCTTTCCCTTAGTGAACCTTCAACCAGTTCGCTAATTTCAGCATTTTCCATTGCACGATTTATTGTGTCGACTCCATAGTAATAGCCAAAATAGGCAGCAAGAGCATGCCCTGTATTCACCGTAAATAGCTTTCTCTCAATATATGGGACTAATTCTTGAACATAGGTAATTCCATTAATCTCCGGTCTTTCACCGATTATTTTAGGTTCTTCCACCACCCATTCATAGAATGGTTCAACTTTTACCATTAGCTTATCTTCATTGATTTGATTAGGAACAATTCGATCGACAGCCGAATCAGGAAATCCAAAGCGCCCTTCAAATTGTGATCTTTCTTCTTCAGTTAATTTTTCAAAAACCTTTTCCTTTAAAAGTGAACTTCCGCCAATCATATTTTCACATGCGATAATGTTTAGTGGTTTATCGGATTCCGCCACCCGCTTTCGTAAGCCATCTGCAATCAAATTGGCAATCAACGGAAGAATGTTCGGACCAATTGCTGTTGTAACTAAATCCGCTTTCGCAATGGCATCAATCACTTGCTCTGGGTTCAGCGCACTATTAATCGCTCTTACATTTTTAATCATTACTTCTTCCTGGGATGGTTCAGCAAGAACAACTCGATACTCTTTCTTCTCATTTAGTAAATCCACGATTTCACTCCACTTACGCCCCCTGCAATTGCAGCAAGAATTAACATTGGCTTCATTAAAATGTAAGGGAAGTAAATCTCATGAATACCACCTAAGAAATGGATAATCACTGCACCTGGTGCTGTTTGTTTCGCAGTTCCTTTACCAAATAACCAGTAAGCAAGCAAGATACCTAATCCTGGTCCTGGATTTGTTTCTAATAAGAAAAGAATCGATTTCCCAGCATCTGCAGCCTGATCAATTCCTAACGGACTTAAAATACCATGGTTAATTGCGTTATTAAGGAAAAGAACTTTTGCTGGTTCAATAAAGATGTTCGCCAATGGCAATAGATTTGCGTTAATAATCGCTTCAACACCTGATGCTAATACATTGCTCAAGCCTGCTACTACTGGACCAATCGCTTTATAGGCGATTAAGGTTAAAATACCTGCAATGATCCCTGCAGAGAAATTGTTTACGAGCATTTCAAATCCAGATTTGATTTTTCCATGAACGGCCTGGTCGAACTTCTTAATGGCATAACCCCCGATTGGACCCATGATCATGGCTCCTAAAAACATTGGGATATCTGTTCCGACAATGACACCCATTGTTGCAGTCGCACCGACAACACCACCACGAATATCATAGATCATTCGGCCACCGGTAAAACCAATCAGTAATGGCAGTAAGAACGTAATCATTGGTCCCACTAACTTAGCCAAATCTTCATTTGGCCACCAGCCTGTTGGAATAAATAAAGCGGTGATAAGTCCCCATGCAATAAAGGCACCGATATTTGGCATTACCATTCCACTTAAATAACTGCCGAACTTTTTTATTTTTACTTTTACATCTGATTTATCTTTAACTTCTGTTTGATTCATTTTTTTTTTCCCCCTTCAACTAATTTGTTGATCTCTTTCTATACTTTATAGTAAAGCGTTTTCAAAGCAGTATTAATTTATACAAAAATGCATTTTGTCAAAGTGATTGTTGACATTTTTATGATTGACTAAGCTATTTCCTTAAGCCCATTAGATCGAAAAATAAAAAAGGCAGAACGCTCAATTAAATAGCATTCTGCCTTTTCATATCTATTTCCTCAAATAGTCTATTAAGATACGAGCATCCGATATCAGATTATTTTTCAATGATTCTTCCGCCTGCTTATTTTTATTCACATGTTTTATAAAATCTTCTAAATGCTTTGCAGCCTGATCGGTTCTATTCGTATCTAACTGATGCTGTACCTGATTTAACTTATTCGTTAACACAGCAGGTACTGGTCCATTCCATTCAAGGTTTAAGGAATGTCTAATAGAACCAACACTCACTGGATAATCGATATTTTCTGGATCTAACTTCCCAGACAGCACACTTTCTCTGATATCCTCACCAAGGTAGAAACCGATATGTGGCGGCTGATTGTAGGTTGTATTTTGCCACGCAATTCCTGTTCTATATACCGGGTCATGCATCAACGTATATAGTCTGTAGTCCGTAGGAATCGTTGTGCTATATATTCTTAGTTCTGAACTATCAGGTGTAGGATAAATAATTTCCTCACGCCAGTCACCCAGGATATCCGCTTGTAATGTTGGGTTAGCTTTTGTCCCATTATTACTCACAACACCTTCAAAATTTCTGATAACCTTTGCCTCATTTGTTTTTTCGTCATATTTTGTAATCGATGTACCATCTAGTAATTCATGCAACAGATCTCCATCCCAGTAGGTAACAAAGTTAACTGGAAGACCTAAATCTCTGGAACTGTCAGCTTCAACATGCCCTTGAACATTGTAGACTCCTCCGCCTGTTTCCACTGTATTACCACCAGCTCCCCAGAACTCATACCCAGGGCTAGAGGTAATGTTTGCGGCCACTCCGCGTCCTGTATCCTTGTAAGCATAGAACGCTTGGATGGTTTCTCCCGTTGCCCCATCATGGTACTCTAAAGACGCAACTTCTGGCTCTTCATGTACTCCAAAGACATGCAAACCTTCTCGATTTGGGTCAAATGCGCCTACATGGAGAGCATCCCCATGTGAGCCTTTTACACGTCCCATCTTTCCATCCATCGCATAGAGAATAGTACCATCATGATCAAGAGTCAATGAACCTGCTACAATTTCGTCGAAACCATCATTGTCGAGATCGCCAACGGCAAGATTATGATTTCCTAAGCTCTTTCCTCTGCCTGCTTCGTCAGAATCAAACGTCCATACTTCTTCGAGTTCTCCACCCACTAAACTATAAGCTGCAAAAGCGGTTCTTTCATAATATCCTCTGCCGTAGATGGCACTTGGAGTTATACCGTCTAAATAAGCTAGACCAGATAGGAATCTGTCAGAGCGGTTATAAAAGTTATCTCCCCATGAGGCACCCTGATCACCTGGTACCTTTTCAACTGGAAAAGCAAAATCAATCGTATCAATCACTTCACCCGTTTCACCGTTGAAAACAGAGATATATTCAGGTCCACCGACAACATGTCCGCCTTCATTGATCCATTTTCCATCATCTTCTGCGTTACCGATGACACTAATTACCTTGCTGCTGTCGTAAATACCATTTGTTGCGCCATATACAGTTGTCGCATCCGCAGTTTTGATTAGGAAATTGGACTTACCGTCCCCATCCATATCCCCGACAACAAATTGATGATATTGCGGACCAGATGTTAAGTTCATACCCATATTCATACGCCATAAAAGAGTTCCGTCTAATTTATATGCATCGAAAATGGTTGGACCTGTTATTACATCTTCTAGGGCCGTCATTGCATTAGATGGACGCCAGAGAATAATCACTTCGTACTCACCGTCACCATCTAAATCTCCTACACTTGCATCATTGGCACTGTATGTGTAATCCCCTGTAGCAGTGGTTCCGCCCTCAGGTTCTTGCAGTGGAATCGAAAGATAATCGGCTGCCGCAGCTTTTTCTTCATTCTTTTCTGTAGCAACCCCATTAACCAGTGTTTCTACAGTATATTTATCTTCTGGAACGCCATTGGTATCGACAAAATTTGTCACCGTTAATGGAGCGGCATTTAATTTCTCTCCATTCCGATAAAGATTGAAAATTACATCCTTATCGTATTCATCTGCAAGCAGTCGCCAGCTGACGAATATACCATCCTCTGATTTAAGAGCGACTACCCCACGGTCTAGCCATTCTGCTTGTTGCGGCTTATCAACTGGGGCAAGACGATTGTAAACATAGATGGTTACATCTCTGTTAAACTCATTGTTAACACCATCTGTTTCAGCAAGAGTACCCGTAAATTCGTATACACCTGACTCTTTAGGATCCCACTTTCTACCTGCTTCTGTCCACTTGCTGACAGGTACATCTACTTTGCTTCCATTCGCGAGCGTTACTTTAACTGTTCCTGGTAAACCAATTGAATCTACATCCTCTGTGGTTTCACCTACATACACTCTATGATATGGCTGTTTATCTACTCTTATTAACGTGTCGTCAGAAACTGGCACATTGTAGACGCCAAAGTTATCAAGATATGTTTTCCATGTAAGGTTGTTACCAGAAGTACGCACACCGACCAACTTGACAGCGTCAAAAGAACCGTCGAAAGCTACACCTTCTAATGAAGAGGTATATTCAGTTGTTGTACCTTCTTGATTTGTAAGACTTAACTTTACTTCGTTGTTAAGAAGATTAAAATTAACCTTTACATGATACCATGATTCAGGTTTTTCAATGCTCGTAACAACAGGAGCCTGATTGCCTGCATAATAGCTTATTGGAGCATTATTCGTATTGTTCAAGGTAAAAATAGTGTTGCCTGTGCTGTCATAAAACCTTAAATCTCCTGCGTTTTCCTGAGGTCTTTCACCTTTATCATTTACGTCTCCAGGGTACCAGTCAAATTCAAAAAGAACCTGTGCTCCTTTTACAGGTGTATCAAACTCCTTTGCTGCAACGCGGCCGCCTGATTTGTCAATAACACTAAAGTCCAGCTTAGGAGTTTTGTTCCCACCAATATCTGCATTATTAATAGATACTGTAGCACCCCCAGAGGTACTGAATCCCCAATTTTCAGGGACTACCTCATCTGTATCACCAAAATCACTATAATATAAAGATTCAAAGTTTGGATTGCTTACTTCTTTACCAAATGCTGATGGCAGACATGAAAATAAGAGGATGGATGCAGTAAGGAAGGATAAGGACTTTCTTGTTTTTTTACTTTTTCTCAATTTTTATTAACACTCCTTTAGTTGTAATAGCCAAGGAATGATGTTTTTTCATGGTGAAGATCTCCCTGGGGGAAAATTTTGTGTTTCCGCTTTCATTTTAAGGAATTATGTTCCTTTGTCTCTTATCACCCCTTGCTGATATTTGAACAGTCCTGCATAGACTAACATCTTACGGAATATTCCGTCTATTGTACTTTTTTGTATCGAACTAAAGTCCCTTTTGCTTATTCTTTTCCATAGTCCTTTAGAGGGTGTAACACTTTTTTTCCTCATTTCTCCATTTTTGTACTATCCATAAAAAAGAAAAAGACCCAATCCATAATGTTGGATTGAGTCTAAAAATTTAAGATTTACTGTTTTCCTATTACTCGACTGTAACCGATTTTGCGAGGTTACGTGGTTTGTCAACATCGCAATCACGATGCAGGGCCGCGTAGTAGGCAATTAATTGCATTGGTATTACAGAGATAAGTGGTGTTAGTAATTCATGTACTTCCGGAATGACGAAGCTGTCTTCGTCCATATTTAGACCCTTCATCGAAATGATGCAGGTATTAGCTCCACGTGCTGCTACTTCTTTTACATTCCCGCGGATACTTAAATTTACACTTTCTTGAGTTGCAAGTGCAATAACTGGTGTTCCTTCTTCAATTAAAGCAATCGTACCATGCTTTAATTCTCCGCCAGCAAAACCTTCCGCTTGAATATAGGAGATTTCTTTTAGCTTTAGGGCACCTTCTAAGCAGACATAATAGTCAACCCCGCGACCAATAAAGAAAGCATTACGTGTAACGGATAGGAATTCTCTTGAAATATGCTCGAATAGTTCTTTTGAGTCGCAAAGGACTTCCATTGCATTTGCAATAATACCAAGCTCGTGTACAAGATCGAAATCAACCGTGATATTTTGACTTTTTGCCGTTACTTCTGCCAATATCGCCAATACAGCAAGCTGTGCAGTGTAAGCCTTTGAAGAAGCAACTGCGATTTCAGGACCTGCATGGAGCAATAATGTAAAATCAGCCTCACGAGATAATGTTGAACCAGGAACATTGGTAATCGTTAATGTTGGATGATCCATTTCTTTTACTTTAACAAGCACGGCACGACTGTCAGCTGTTTCACCGCTTTGTGAAATAAAGATAAACAACGGTTTTTTTGTTAAAAGAGGCATATTATAGACAAATTCACTGGCAATATGCACTTCTACCGGGATATTAGCGATGTTTTCAATAAACTGCTTACCAACAAGACCGGCATGATAGGATGTACCCGCTGCTACAATGTATATGCGGTCGGATTCATTCACAGCAGAGATGATTTCAGAGTCAATCGTTAATTGACCTTGCTCATTTTGGTATGATTGAATAATCTTGCGCATTACTGCAGGCTGCTCATCAATCTCTTTTAGCATGTAATGAGGATAGGTTCCCTTTTCAATATCACTAGCATCCAATTCTGCAATATAAGAAGTACGAGTAACTGTTTCCCCATCAAGATTTTGAATAGAAATCCCATTCTTTGTCACAATAACGATTTCTTTATCCATAAGTTCTACATACTCATTCGTTACTTGAAGCATAGCCATTGCATCACTGGCTACAACATTGAAATCAGCACCTAAGCCTACCAGTAATGGACTTTTATTTTTTGCGACAAAAATAGTATCACTGTTATTCTCATCCAATAAAGCAATGGCATATGAGCCATGTAAAAGACTAAGTGTCTTACGGAAAGCCTCTAGAACTTCTAAGCCTTCATGTACGAATTTTTCAATTAGTTGAACAATAACTTCCGTGTCTGTTTCACTTACAAAAGTAACATCAGCCAAAAAATCGCGTTTTAAAAGATCATAGTTCTCAATAACACCGTTATGAACTAGGGTAAAACGGCTAGATGCACTTTGATGTGGATGGGAATTGGTTCTACTTGGCACACCATGTGTAGCCCAACGAGTATGTCCAATTCCGGTGTTAGCCATTACGTCCATATCTACAATCTCACGTAAATCTGCAATCCTGCCCTTTTCCTTAAAAACACGGACACCATTTTCGTTCATTACAGCAATACCTGCTGAGTCATAACCTCTATATTCAAGCTTTTCTAATCCTTTTAGTAATATTTCTTTCGTATCACTATTTCCAATATATCCAACAATTCCACACATTTTTCTTTTCCTCCCTGATATAGGGGGCAAGAATGCTTCGGAGGCACACCTTGCCCCCTTATCTCTGTTTTTAAAGGTATCTGTATATACCTTTTTCTTTTTTGCAGCTATTTTTAGTATGCGCATTTTCTTCTCTTTGTGCATCAAGTTGCCTCAATGTTTTAAAGAAGAAACAATCGGTTGTGCGTTCAACCGGGAGGTATCCGCCGAACATTCGATAAACCTCCTCCTCGTCAACTAACCCACCTTGGTTAGTTCAGGCGCTTTTGAGAGTACTTATTTTCACTATCCTCCTTCAAACCAATTTTTGCTTTTAAAAAAACAAAGCAAACTAATCTTAACTGATGAATTTGAATTCGTCAACTAAATAATAAAATACAAACTTGTTTAATCTTTCCAGTTACATAATAAAATATGCATAAGGGCTCTTTTCAGTTCCCTTATGCATATCCTTAATATGTCTATTCTTTTAATTCCATTTCTGCTTTCACTACACTAACAATTCTATCTACATATGACTCGCATAATTCTTCCGTAGGTGCCTCTGCCATTACCCGAACAAGAGGTTCTGTTCCAGATGGTCGTACGAGGATACGGCCGTTTCCATTCATTTCAGCCTCTACCTGCTCAATAATCGCTTTTACCTTTTCATTGTCTGTCACATGGTGCTTATCTGTGACACGAACATTAACGAGCTTCTGAGGGAACTTTTTCATATCAGCGGCTAATTCAGATAATTTTTTCTTGGTTGATTTCATGATGTTGACTAATTGCAAGCCTGTTAGTAAGCCATCTCCGGTCGTATTGTAGTCCAAGAAAATAATGTGACCGGATTGCTCGCCACCGAGATTAAACCCGTTTTTCTTCATTTCTTCTACAACATAGCGGTCACCCACTGCTGTTGGAACACTTTGAATACCAAGTACTTCCAGCCCTTTATAAAATCCAAGATTACTCATTACAGTGGATACAATAGTACTATGTTTTAGACGGCCCTGTTCCTTCATGTATTTTCCGCAAATGAACATAATTTGGTCACCATCTACTATATTTCCTTTTTCATCAATTGCAATTAATCGGTCTCCATCACCATCAAAGGATAAGCCTACATCAGCACCCTTTTCCTTTAGCATTACCGCTAAGGCTTCTGGATGTGTTGAACCCACTCCAGCATTAATATTAATACCATTTGGTGATGCACCCATAACCGAAATATCTGCATCCAAATCAGCAAATAGGTGTGTGGCAAGTGAAGAAGTAGCCCCATGAGCACAATCTAGGGCAATATGGATTCCAGAGAAATCTTCATCCACTGTATTTTTTAAGTATTGTAGGTACTTTTGGCCACCTTCAAAATAATCCATCACTTGGCCTAACTCCGCACCAACTGGTCTAGGTAATTGATCTTCATCCATGTCAATTAATTCTTCAATTTCAAGTTCTTGTTCATCAGAAAGCTTAAAACCATCTGGACCAAAGAATTTGATTCCATTGTCGGCCACAGGATTGTGTGAAGCAGAAATCATTACCCCTGCTTCAGCTCCCAACGCCTTTGTTAGATAAGATACCCCAGGAGTTGAGATAACGCCTAAACGCATTACCTCTGCACCAATTGAAAGTAAACCAGCTACCAATGCACCTTCTAGCATATGGCCGGAAACACGAGTATCACGCCCAATTAGCACTTTGGGTCTGTCCTTATCCTTTGTTAATACAAAACCGCCGAAACGTCCTAATTTAAACGCTAATTCAGGTGTTAATTCACTATTTGCAACGCCGCGGACGCCATCGGTACCAAAGTATTTTCCCATTATCAAAATCGCTCCTTATCATGTATACTGCTGTGAGTTTATGCGTTGTCTTTTGTTATCGTTATATTTGCAGATGATTTATCAGGTTTCCAATTTACATTGGGTGGACCATTCACTTGTATAGGAACGTTATGCTCACCTTCTGTAAGGCCGGTTACGTCAATGAATATTGTAAAATTGTTTGACCCTAATCCATTTACTATGGAGCCTGATCCAAATACTAATAAATTTATTACTCGATTTGACGGATCATTGATAACTGCCTCATATTGTTCGGATAACCCCTCAACATTTATCGGGATATCAGAAACAGTCTTCTCTTCCTCGCTATTTACAACCACTGTCACTTTTACCGTTTCAGGGGTCACCTTTGTAATTCCGTTCGAAATAATAACTGGTAATGTAAGAGTCGTACTTTCCGTTATATTACTTACATCTACTTCTACACGGACATTGTCAGTTTCTTTTAATACATCCTCGTCTGCGGAAATGACTGCTTCCTCAACATCTAAACTAATTGATTCAATCGTTACCCCTTCTTGCGGAGTGCCTTTTTCAATGATGTTAATTGGAACTGTTTTTGTGTTGCTTTTTACAGGTATAGTAACTTCTACCGTTTCTGGCTCCACGATTACATCCAGTTTATTTAATTCTTTGTCCAATACCTGTACCTGTGCTTCTTTTGTCACAGTAGTATCGAGGAGATTTCTACCATCAAGTACTGCCTTTACATATGTAATTTTATCGATTACATCTTTAGCGCCGGTGATCTTAACCTTATTTGGCTTAACGGCAGGTTGTCCCGCTGAATATCCATCTTTTATCAAATCATTATCAAATTCAGCTTCCACCGTAAACTCAGTGGTCACTTTTTCTTGGATTGCTACCGTTACTGTATCTGGTTTGATCGTTGCTTTTAATTTATCAGATAAGCCGCTAACTTCTAATTTCACTTTTTGATTTCCGATTTTTGCATTGGTTATATCAACAAATACCTCAAAATTTTTCAAAGCTTTGGCTGATTGCACATGAGGGATTGGACCTTCAATGGTTACCTCCACCGTTTCAGGTACTCCTGTTACTACAAGGTTTTCCACGTCATAGTAAGCTTTTACAGGAATATCAGCCAAAATCTCGGATGTATTTCCCCCTGGTACATTGATTTCGTTAGACTTACTCCCAGAATTCGGGACGGCAGAATAAAGGAGGATTGCCAGTAAAATGGCCAATATTTTAATAAACCAAGGATTATCCATCAATTTATCCATTATTCTTTCCCCTCCAGTTCCAACGAGCTGAAGAAGCTTGCTTATCTTTTGTGCTAGTTACAATCAAGTCATGAGAGATTAACTCTTTAAAACCATCTAAAGATAGATTTCTGTGTAGTTCACCATTTTTTGTCAAAGAAATATTTCCTGTCTCTTCTGAAACGACTACTGTAATACTGTCTGTTACCTCACTTATTCCTAGGGCAGCACGATGTCTTGTACCGAGTTCCTTTGAGATAAAAGGGCTTTCTGACAAAGGAAGATAACAAGCGGCAGCTGCTACATTATTCTTTTGAATGATGACAGCTCCATCATGGAGCGGAGTATTCGGAATAAAGATATTTATGAGTAATTCAGATGATATTTTAGCGTCTAATGGAATACCTGTTTCGATATAATCGCTCATCCCTGTTTCCCGCTCAATAGAGATCAAGGCACCAATACGACGTTTTGCCATATAATCTGTTGCTTTAACGATTGCGTCCACCATTTTCTCTTGTTCCTCGTCATCAGGCCCGCTGCTTCTCGAAAAAAACCGCCCCCTGCCTAATTGCTCAAGGGCTCTTCTAAGTTCTGGCTGAAAAATGATGATAATGGCCAGGAAACCCCAATCTATTGCCTGCTGCATTAACCAGCTGAGGGTGTTTAAACCAAAAAACTCACTAACAACTCTTACAAGGAGAATTACAACGATTCCTTTTAATAATTGTACAGCTTTCGTTCCTTTTATTAGGTTTAATAACTTATAAATGACATACGAAACAAGGAGAATATCAACAATACTAGCTAAGTACTTCCATAAAGTAAAATCTTCAAAAAACGGCATTGTTTTTCCTCCGTAAATTTGTCTAACTAATAACCAATACATTATACCATAAATGTAACTTGTACCTATTATTTGTCATTAAGTTACTTAACATTAAAAAAGAAAATCACTCACTATGAGTGACTTTCTATTATTATTCTTCATTTTTATTAAAGATATCAATTACGTCAAAAGCTGTCTTTTTCATGTGATACCAAATCCAATCAAATACTTCATTAACCTCTTCAATTTGACCTGTTACATGTCCAGCAGAAGCTAAATACTTTTCACCATTTATGACCGTTACATCTCCTTGAACTTCACCTTCAATTTTTAAGGTTCCGTTTCGAACAATTACATCCCCCTTAACGACCTCTCCAGCAGGGACAATCACTGTATCATTTTGTACCAATAAATTTTCCTGTTTGGAAACAGAAAATTCTCGTTCTTGATTCCAAGTTGAAAATACACTCCCCAGCATCAATACCAAAAATAGAGATGCAGCAGCAATTAGCGGATGATTACGTAACCATCTTTGCATGCCGACCTTTTTCTTTTCCTTTGGCAGGCTGGCCATCACTTTAGCTGTAAAATTGGGAGGAGCATGCATTCTAGATGTTCCTTTTACAACAGCAATTGTTTTCTTGTATTCATTGAACAGTGTCTCACAGTCCTTGCAGTCTTTGAGGTGTTCTCTTAAAATCATCTCGTTTGGAGGATCAATTTCATCATCTAGATATTCATGCATTAAGTTAACGATTTCATCATTACACTTCAACGTGTTTCACCTCTTATTAAACATAACGTAATTGTTGTCGCAATGCTTCGCGTCCACGATGGATACGCGTTTTGACTGTGCCTAATGGCATATCAAGGATTTCACTTATTTCATTTAGTGACAACTCTTCAATGTATTTTAGAACAATAACAGACCTGTACTTTTCTGGCAACTTTAAGATTTCTTTTTGCACGGTTTCTTGGAGCTCAAGACTTTCTAATTCATTCTCAGGTAAAGGTGCATTCGATGAAAGCTGTGAATACATAGTAAGACCGTCCGTTCCTGAGACCTCTGCATCTAAATAGTAGTCTGGCTTTTTCTTTCTTATCCTGTCAATACATAAGTTTGTAGCTATCCGAAATAACCAAGTTGAAAATTTTAAATCCTGATTAAAAGATTTAATATTAACATATGCACGGATAAAGGCTTCCTGTGCAACATCCTCTGCCTCATGACGATTCCCTAACATCCTATAACCAAGTTGATAAATACTATTACTATAGATTTCAACAATTTCAGCAAATGCGTCCTGATCGCCTTTTATTACTTGTTTAATTCTTTTTTTTATAAGGGCATCCATTTATTTTTCTCAGCTCCAATGCGGCTATACAATCTTACGAATCAATAGCAAAAAAGTTTCACTATAAATAATATCTTCTTACACACTCTTAATATTAACAAAAATTTACTTATTTGGATAAAGGAATGCTTATTTGTTTTTGCAGGAACTAAAGAATGTGAAAATAATAAAGCAGCTTTCTAGGAAAGCTGCTGCTTAGTGATTATAATAATTTTTCACCGAACAATGAGCCCATCAGTTCAACAGCAGCTCTTGCGGTTTTGTTTTTTTCATCTAGGATTGGGTTAACTTCTACAAATTCTGCTGAAGTTATGATTTGTGCCTCTTCAAGCATCTCCATTGCCAAATGACTCTCACGGTAACTAATTCCTCCCATAACCGGAGTTCCTACACCTGGAGCATCGTTAGGGTCAAGTCCATCTAGATCTAGTGATAAGTGAACGCCATCCGTTCTTTCTTTTAGATAGGCAATCGTTTCCTCTATCACTTGTGCCATTCCTAGTCGATCAATCTCATGCATCGTATAAACTTTAATGCCTCTTTCTTTAATTAAAATCTTTTCACCTTCATCAAGGGCTCTAGCACCTATGATGACAACGTTCTCAGGTTTCACTTTTGGGGTATAACCTCCGATATCTGTTAAAGAACGATGACCAATTCCTAAACTTGCAGCTAAAGGCATACCATGTATATTTCCAGAAGGCGATGTTTCTGCGGTATTTAAATCACCATGTGCGTCATACCAAATAACCCCAAGGTTCTTATAATGTTTAGAAACACCAGCTAATGTTCCAATCGCAATACTATGGTCTCCTCCCAACACAAGCGGGAATGAACCTGACTGAATGACCTCATCAACTTTTTCTGCAAGCAAGGTACTTTTTTCAGATACAAGATCTAAATTCCTTAAGTTAGATTCTTTATCAATTACCACTTCAGGTCTTCCAATGGGTATGTCACCCATGTCATGAATTTCATCAAATAACGGTTTAAGTCTTTCATTTATCCCCGCGTATCGAATAGCGCTAGGCCCCATATCCACTCCACGTCTCATTTGACCTAAATCCATCGGCATACCAATTATAGATAGTTTTCTCATTACTCTACCTCCACCCCTTCATTAGTTACTATTTTAACCGTTTTCAAACCAATGACTCAACTCGACAAAATTATGTATATATATACGTAGTTTGAATTTAGAGACCGCTTCTTAATTATATATGAGTAATTCAACAAAAATAAAAAAGCCTTAAATCCGAATGATTTAAGGCGAAGTTTAATATGTAGTGTGATGGTTATTTTGACTAGCAAAAAACCTTAGTTATTTCTTTACAGAAATAACTTGGTGGAGCCTAGCGGGATCGAACCGCTGACCTCCTGCGTGCAAAGCAGGCGCTCTCCCAGCTGAGCTAAGGCCCCATATGGAGTGAAAGACGGATTTCAATGCGAACGACTCTCACCATGGCAAGATGGATTCTGACACTGACACCTAAGTACTTCCGCTTTTCATAGATAAAGACCCTTAGAGATATAAATCTCTTGGGGTCAATTTGTAAAATAATGAGCCATGAAGGACTCGAACCTTCGACCCTCTGATTAAAAGTCAGATGCTCTACCAACTGAGCT
>NZ_JAUCEU010000007.1:3637500-3712500 GCF_030348765.1 Neobacillus sp. CF12
TCGCCACTGGTGTTCCTCCACATCTCTACGCATTTCACCGCTACACGTGGAATTCCGCTTTCCTCTTCTGTACTCAAGTCCCCCAGTTTCCAATGACCCTCCACGGTTGAGCCGTGGGCTTTCACATCAGACTTAAAGGACCGCCTGCGCGCGCTTTACGCCCAATAATTCCGGACAACGCTTGCCACCTACGTATTACCGCGGCTGCTGGCACGTAGTTAGCCGTGGCTTTCTGGTTAGGTACCGTCAAGGTACCGGCAGTTACTCCGATACTTGTTCTTCCCTAACAACAGAGCTTTACGACCCGAAGGCCTTCATCGCTCACGCGGCGTTGCTCCGTCAGACTTTCGTCCATTGCGGAAGATTCCCTACTGCTGCCTCCCGTAGGAGTCTGGGCCGTGTCTCAGTCCCAGTGTGGCCGATCACCCTCTCAGGTCGGCTACGCATCGTCGCCTTGGTGAGCCATTACCTCACCAACTAGCTAATGCGCCGCGGGCCCATCTGTAAGTGTCAGCGTAAACCGACTTTCAGCTTTTCCTCATGAGAGGAAAAGGATTATCCGGTATTAGCTCCGGTTTCCCGAAGTTATCCCAGTCTTACAGGCAGGTTGCCCACGTGTTACTCACCCGTCCGCCGCTAACCTTTAGGAGCAAGCTCCTAAAGATTCGCTCGACTTGCATGTATTAGGCACGCCGCCAGCGTTCGTCCTGAGCCAGGATCAAACTCTCCAAGAAAGTTGATATAGCTCATTTGTTACGTTGGCTTAGCTTTTTTAAAAAGCTAAAAAAATTGTTTGTTGACGTTCTTGTTTGTTTAGTTTTCAAAGAACAAGTTTCAATCATTCGCGTAAAAGCGACTTTATTAATATATCATCGCCACACAGTAAAGTCAATAACTTTTTTAAGTAATTTGTTTTACGTCAGCAGCGACGTTTATTAATATACCAACATAACATTTAAAAGTCAACGATATTTATTAAACTTATTCATGTTTTTTTAAAAAGAATATATTTATCCCTTTTTCCTGCTTTTATTATCCCGTCTCATATATTTTAAACACTCATTTGGCGGGGCCACTCTTCTAAATAAAGTAAATAAAATCTTATACCGTTCTTCCATTGCTCGTTTTACTATATGGTCAATACGATCATCTTTTAAATCAAATAATATTTCATCCATCTCTCGCTTTATCAGGTATTCCATTTCTTTTACTTCTTTTTCATTAATGAGAAGCCCAAACATTGAATCACCCTTTATGTAAGATGTAGTTATTGTAGTCTTTTCCAATTTAGTAAAATTTATAATTAAATTTTGTTAATCATATTAATTTAAAATTGAGCATAGGTATGAGACAAGGATAGCAATGGACGAGGTGGTTAAAATGAATTTCTTTTTTGTGTTGAAAGGTAAATCTGTTAAACAAATTCTTTTAGTCGTAATTGCTGCTTTTTTCACTGCATTGTTTCTATTTATGAGTAATCTGTCATTATCTCCAGTCTTTTCAACAAAGGATGGACCTAAGGCCGTTTATCGCGGCGAAAAGGACATAGCTCTTACCTTTAATATTGGCTGGGGGGATGAAAAGGCAGAACCCATTTTAGATGCATTAAAAAAAGAAAATGTGAAAGCAGCGACCTTCTTTTTAGCTGGTTCTTGGGCAGAGCGGCATCCGGATATTGTCAGCCGGATTGTTAAGGAAGGATTTGAAATAGGAATCCTTGGCTATGCATATGAGGATTATACTGAATTAGAAGATGTTAAAATCGGAAATGACATTGCAAAAGCAAAGGAAGCCTTTAGAAAGTTAAATATTAAAGAAATAAAGCTTCTGCGTGCTCCAACAGGTCATTTTGATGAACGCTCCTTAAAAATAGCCGAACGATATGGGTACACTGTGGTTCATTGGAGTGTAGATTCAAAGGATTGGACCAATCCTGGTGTTGATCAAATTGTTGCTAATGTGAAGAAAGCAGATAAAGGAGATATTGTACTCCTCCACGCTTCCGATTCAGCAAAACAGACAGCAAATGCGTTACCAGGGATTCTACAAGATGTCCGAAGTAAAGGATTAAAACTTGTCACTGTATCAGAGTTAATTGCAAATGGAGCAGTAGAATCCAAAGAAATTAAATAAGAAATCAAAGAAAAAACCGTCCACTTTATTAAATGGACGGTTTTTTGCTCGCTTTTTTTGAAGCATTTCCTCTTTTATTGGTTGTTTTATTGCTCTCTATCCGCTGTCTTTCCTGCTGCGATTTCAGATTTAATTTGTGAAGTATTAATAATTGATAAGCATTACATGCCAATAAGGGAAACAACATTAAATAAACCCAGCTATGTTCATTAACACGTAAAACAGGGAACCACTCGATAACCGTTACTACAATCATAAAAAAGAGTGCTGGAATAAAAGCCTCTCGATTCGTTTGTTTGGCTTTAAACCATGCGGTAACTAAAGCAGGAATGAAAAGAAGTACCGCTAGACCGATATAGGGCATGACGCTGTCCCTTGAATTTGCAAAGGTCTCATAACGTAAATAAACCAGGTCAAATAATACAAATAGAATTAAAACTACTTGAACTCCATTCCAAAGTGAAACAGATTTAAAGATACCTAAGCCAAAGCGGTGGACAGTTAGGTAGGCAAAATAGCCCATTTGACTAATAACACTATAAAGAAGGCCCCATAAAATAAACCAAAAAAGGGCGGATAATATATTGATGATTCGAAAATCGGTGAAATAGTGCACATATTCATTCCAATTGATAATAAAGCCTACAATTGCTGTTGTAATTACGCCAATTAATAGCGTAGTCATGAACAGCCTAACCCAAATACGACTCGTCACACCATTATCCTCCAATAATTTAAAATAAATTCCATACTGATTGTACCAATCCAAATATAAAAAATCCATCTTTTCAATTTCCTCACGCATAATCTGCCGCTCTTTTCTTCATCCTAAAAATTAAGGAGTCTTATGTGAAAGGAGCTTTTTTATATGAAAGGAAATAGCCTTATCCCTCTCTTGCTTTTCACCATGCTTTTATCAAGTTGTGCCTCTCCAGAAGCGAGTGGCGGAGAACAAGTAGACTATGAAGCCACAAAAAAGATGGTTGTGGATATACTTAAAACGGATGATGGTAAGAAGGCAATCCAAGAGGTAATGTCTGACGATAAGATGAAAGAAACACTGGTTATGGACCAAAAGGTTGTATCTGATACTATCCAGCAAACACTCACTTCAGAAAACGCCACTGAGTTTTGGAAAAAAACCTTTAGTGATGAAAAGTTTGCCCAAGGTATAGCAAAAAGCATGAGAACCGAGAATGAAAAACTTTTAAAGGATTTGATGAAAGATCCAGAGTATAGAGGCATGATGATTGAAGTTTTTAAGGAACCGGAAATTCAAAAGGAAATGGCAGATGCACTAAAAAGCAAAGAATATCGGGAACATCTACAAACAGTCATCTCAGAAACACTGGAAAGTCCACTTTTCAAAGTAAAAATGCAAGAATTACTCTTAAAGGCTGCGGAAGCAACGAAGAAGGAAGAAGAAAAAGAAGGCGAGTCTTAAATACTAATAACTGAAAAACCTCTTCCGATTTTCGGAAGAGGCTTTCTTTTTACTTTTTCAGCAGGCTAGTCATTTTCTCTGCAATTTCTAAATAAATTTTTCCTAATTGATGGTCTTCCTGATATACGGATGGAGCAAAGTCATCATCATTCCAATCAGGCTGATTGAGAGGAAGACGTCCAAGAACTTCTGTATTCAGGTCTTCGGCCAATTTATCACCGCCGCCTTTACCAAATACATATTCCTTTTCACCAGTAACCTTACTTTCAAAGTAGGCCATATTTTCAATAATCCCTAGAATTTCATGATCTGTTCTCAGTGCCATTGCACCTGCACGTGCTGCAACAAATGCTGCAGTGGGATGTGGGGTTGTTACAATGACTTCTTTACAAGCCGGAAGCATCGTATGGACATCCAATGCGACGTCACCTGTACCTGGAGGTAAGTCTAATAGTAAATAGTCAACTTCTCCCCATTCCACTTCATTAAAGAAGCTATTTAACATTTTCCCTAACATAGGACCACGCCAAATGATAGGAGAATTATCTTCTACAAAGAAGCCCATTGAAATGACTTTAACGCCAAATCGCTCAACAGGCAGGATCTTTTCTCCTCTAACAACAGGTCTTTTCGTGATTCCCATCATATCAGGAACACTAAAGCCATAAATATCAGCGTCAACTAAACCTACTTTTTTGCCTAGTCGTGCAAGGGCAACTGCAAGGTTGACGGATACTGTTGATTTACCAACTCCGCCTTTTCCGCTCGCAATAGCGATAAAAGTAGTTTTATTAGAAGCCAGTAAACCTTTGTCTTCCGATTCACTTGCAGCCTGACGGTGTTGTGCTAATACACTTTCTGGTAACTCACTAAATCTGATTCCTACTGTTTGTGCCCCAGCTTCTTTTAACAGATTAACTACTTGTGTTTGAAGCTGTAATTGTTCGGCTGTTCCAGTCTTTGCAATCTGCAATTTCACGCTAACATGGCTTTTTTCTTCTTTAATTTTTATTTCTTCGATAGCATTTAATTCTGCTAACGTTTTATGTAAAAATGGTTCTTTTAAGCTCCCTAATACTTCTTTAACCTTCACTTCTGTTAACATGTAAACAAACACCTCACCTAATGAATTCGTTTCCAGTTTTCAGTATACCATAACTTTTTATAGAAACAGTTAAATGAATCACTGACCCTATCATTCCAAAAAAAAGAAGGTGTAAAACCACCTTTTTTAATCTTCTATCTTCAGTTCCTTCTCTTTCGTGAAATAACGGACAACACCTTGATAGATTGATGCCGCTATCTTTTCCTGATATGCCTCCTTTTTTAACTGTTCTCTTTCGTGTGGGTTAGATAGAAAGCCTACTTCTACAAGTACTCCTGGCTTTTTTGCATTTTTTAAAATATAAACAGAATTAATTGGCTTCGCTTTTCGCGTTGTATTTTCCAAATTTACAATTAGTTCATCCTGAATGAATTTTGCCGCTTTAGCATTTTCTTTAAAATGAGGCGCATAAAAAGTTTGGGCCCCGCTCCATCTTGAAGATGGAATCGCATTTAAATGAATGCTGACAAATAAATCATTATCTGAGTTGTTTATCATTTTCAACCGTTTTTTCAAGTCCTCGACTTTCCTTCTGCTATATCCTTTGGTACCTTCATCTGCTAAATCCCTATCTGTTTCTCTGGTCATGACAACCAAGGCTCCCTGCTCCTGCAAATAATCTCTGACTTTTAATGAAATATCTAAGGCAATGTCTTTCTCTAATGCTTTGGAATTTCCAGCTCCCCCATCTGGGCCGCCATGGCCGGGGTCAAGCAATATAATTTTGCCTGATAAGGGAAGATTCCATGAATCTCCCCATGTATCTTCTTTGACAAAATCATATTGCAAAATCAGAAATAGAAGAAGTAAACCAACAGAAAAACCAATGACCTTTAATTTTTTCTTTGACACCCAAATCATTCCTTCCCGCTCGTCCCTATTCACTTAACTATATGGGACAAGGGACCTGTTTAGAACTTGGAAGAAATGAGAAAGTGAAGCACCAGGAATATTAATAGTCCTGGTGCTTGATCTAATCAATATATTAATGTAATCGAAGCTTGCGGCGTCTTTGGGCCTTTTCATATCCCTCTTTCCACCATACATCTATATAGCCCTCACAGGAGTAATAGAGCGTTTCACTCATTGTCCCCTCTTCACCATTCCCCCAATAAAGGAGGAAATTGTATAGGGTATCAATTAAATGTTTTTCTTCTCTATGACAACGTTTACGTACCTCATCTATATTTTCACCATAATAACCAAATTTACTGAATTTAGCTCCTAATAAGTAGGCTTCCAATGCTACGTCATAACAAGCCTCTTCAATTCCTGTATTCATCACAAAACTTTGCGCAATTCTTGTTGAGCCAAAATACTGCTGCACTCGTTCTTTTAGCGTTTTTACGGATAAGTCCTTTAGTACGGACCGCTCGTATTTTAATTGTTTATCGCGACGCTTTTCTTTAAAGGTTGTAATTACAGTCACTCGCTTTTCACCTCTTAGGACTATTCTTCATCCCTAGGTCATAAGAAATGCAACCTACAAAGCGTTTTGTATTGCCAATTTTTATCCTAATAGGTAAAACAAAACTTTACTGATGCTTTCCAATAGGATTCAATCCCCACAATTGCTTTCTCTTATGGGAAAACTTCATTTGGAATAAATACTTCGGGCATACCAGCAGCATAAGGTGATATTTCTGATTCCAAAAACTTTATAGAAATTCCATTGGCTGTAAAATAAAACGGACGATTATTATCGATTGTCACATTCTGAAGATCTTCACTAAATATCTCTTCTCGTTTCGATAACTCGGTGATCACATATTGTTTAATGGCATGTAGGTTTGCTTCATTTTTGGCGACATCGCCTAAAAGGATGAGATCTCCTGTTGATACATTAAAGTTATAGGATGTCACATTTGTCGAACCATGGGCACCTCCTGCATAGGTATGGTCGAATATTAATACGCTTAGCAGATTATTTTCATTATACTTAACCTCATAGGATACCAGGTATTCATAGGAATATATATACTCCATTTCCTCAGGGACTGGATGGCCGTTTTGTTCTTCATATCTCTGTCGCTGTTTTTTCTCCTCTTCCTCAAGAAGTAAAAGGTGTTGATACGAACTGTCTATATGTTTTTCTAATGTCTCATTTATTTTTTCCTCTATAGATTTACAAGACAATGGCATATTACTTGTTTTAGGATAATCAAGCGTTTCTTGATATTTCGCTTTTATAATTTCAATTGACTGGGATTGTTTTTCACAACCTCCATTATTCCCACTTTGATTAATGGGAAAATCTACAATGTTTTCATCAGGAATTGTTGGAGGTGTTTCATTAATTATCGTGGTAACACCACCACCATTATTTTCTGAACTACCAAAAAAGAAGATTGTTACAACATAAAAAATTAAAGAAAAAAATAAAATAACTAAAAAAATGAACAGACTTAAAATCTTCTTATTCATTTACATCCACCCCCAGTACTCCAATTCATGATTATTTCATGCACCGACCGTACTATATATATGCTTGATATTCTCATACCGGAAGCAAATGAATAAGATTTTTACAAAAAAAGATCACAGCCAAAATGGTTGGAACCTTAGAAATAAACATAACCATTAGGAACTAATGAACACCGCTAGGGCCTTTAGGAACTTTATTTACGGAATATGGAGAAAATCCAATCCCATCTATCTTTAGGTTTTAGAATCGATTTTTCTAAACGTTTATTGAATTCATTTTGAGAAAGCCACTCTTTTTTCATTTCTTCTTTGAGATTTTCTAATTCTATTTGTAAATATTCACTCTTTTCTTTTTCCTGTTCCAGCAATGTTTCGTAATGGATCTTTTCCTGTTCAGATAATTTTTCAATCCTAGCTTGCGTTTTTTGTGCTGAATTTGAAATGTTAGAACTTAAATCATGATGATCTTGCTTAAGCCTCGAAACGGTAGTTTTAAGTTCTGTAATATCGTTTATTACTTGAACATTCATTTCACGCGTGGCTACGAGTTCACTGGCTAAATATGCTAATATCTCTTTTATGTGCTTGGGATCTTGAGGTAAATTGTCATATGTATCGGCTACCGCAATCTCTGTTTCATTTAATCCTTTTAATTTTTCTTTTTGTTGATATGCAAGATCTTTAGCTGTATCGTCTAGGGGCTTGTCCGTATCGCGTAACGCTATAAGGGCTTCCATGTCGGATTGAACAAAGATACGCCGGTCTCCCTCTTTTAAAAACTCATAGCCATTTCGCTCTAAGATTTGTCCATACTTTCGAACAGTAGGTGTTGCAATCCCAGCCACCTCTGCCACCTCCTTAGAAGTGAAAGAGCGTTCAAACGGTTGAATATCATTTCGCATATCTGACCACCTTTTTTTATTCTAAATATGAAGGGTTATAGTTGAGTTTTCAAGAGCCATATCACCTAGCGATACAAATAAAAAAGAGACGATTTCCCCCTTTACTTGTCAAGCCTTATCCTGAAAGTTGGGCGTATCGGGTAGTGATATACTCTAACGAGATTTAATTCACATGGCATATCGCCCATCGATACGATTTTTTTGAACGTCCGAATTTACGTATTATCATTCAATAAAAATAATGTGCCTTTTTTGTCATGTAAAGATGGAAATTTGATAAAACATCCTTCCAATCATTTGCTGCTATCTTTGGAACCCAAAATAGACTTGAGGCAAAATTTTCTTACTATTTATCAATAATTTTAGATACTTGTCCATTCAATTTTTATTTACCATCATATTTTATTATAAGTATGTGATAGATTTTCTTAATCCTATGATTATTATTTTGACTTTACTAGAAAACCAAAAGGGGAGTGTAAGGAATGGCAGATAGTACATTCAATTTAGATACTGAAATTCTTGATTTAAACGGAGCAGAAGATGTTCATCAGCAAGACATTTCTGAACTTGGAGCACTTACAACTCGTATTAATGAGTTAGCGGCGAACATGATAAAGAGAGAAATTTGTTTAAAAGACAAATTGGAAGCTAAAAAAGGAGATATAGCTTCAATTACCGCAAGCTTTGAAAACAGCCAAAATGAAATTGCAGAACTTCACAAGCAAATAGCCGAAATGAGAGCAACTAATGAAAAAAGTTTGATTGGGGAGTTAAGGGTTCTAGTAGCTGAGCAAGAAATGCAGTTACAAGGTCTAAAAGAAGCAATTGGCACCAAAGAACAAATAATCACGTCATTTGCTGTAAGTCTAGAAAACAGTAAAAAGGAAATTGCAGAACTTAATAAACAAGTAGAAGAAATGAAAGCAACAAATGAAAGTCAAGAAACATTGCTTGGAGAGTACAAAGAAAAACTTGATTCGTTAATCCGGGAAGTATCACTATTAACCACTCAAAAAAGTGAATCACTAGCTGAAGAAAGTTCTGCGCTGAAAGCAGAGTCGAACACTCAAGTGTTGACAGCAGAGTCGGAAACTAAAGAAGAAAAATTGGTATTGAAAACAGAGCCAATTGTTAAAGAAGAAAATTCTGTGCTAAAAAAAGACCGCAAAGCTCAAAAGAAAAAGCTTAAAAAATTGTTGAAACAGAACCCAAATGCGAATGAAATGATTTTAGCAGAACAACTAGGGGTAGACAGTTCATATATAATTGGGCTTCGAAAAGAATTTGATATTTGAATGTTTGATTAAAGGGCCTTCTAAAGCCCTTTTTCTTTTACTCCGGATTAACCCTCACATAGGTTTGGTTATGGAACTTCATGACCATCCGGTTTCCGTATATTATCATAATTCAACAAAAATAGTTTATTATTTCCCTGAAAATACAAACTTCGACTTGTTCAGCGATTTTTCTACTTTATTCAGTTTGTTGATTAAATTTGCTGCAAAAGGAGACCTCCAAAAAGAAAGTCTCCTCGCATCAATCAATATAATAAAAACTTCTCACGAACCTCTTTAAATTCATCCAAACCAGTCTGCCATGCTGCTTTCATATCCTCAATACTTTTCCCTGCTTCAATATCAGCACGGATCGAACCATTACCGACAAGGTTATCGAAGAAAGAGATTCCTGCTGCACTAGGTGTTCTAAATTGAAATTCATTTGGATACATATCATGTATTGTTTTTACGATGTATAATCCTGTTTCAAACGGTTTATATGCATCTCTGTCTGTGATATGAATTTGAACACCATGACTTAACACATTCGCATGTTTCGAGAAAGTCGGAATAAATGACGCTGCACGGAATGTGACTCCAGGCAATTTGTATGAGTTTAACTTCGCTGCCAAGTTGTCGCTATTGATAAACGGTGCTCCAATCAATTCAAATGGCTTGGTTGTACCTCTCCCCTCGGATACATTGGTTCCTTCAATGAGAGCAGCCCCTGGGTAGACGATAGCAGTTTCTAATGTTGGCATGTTCGGTGACGGAAGGACCCACTCTAATGGCGTTTCATCGTAATACATATTCCGCTTCCAGCCTTCCATTTCCACCACGGTTAAATCTGCTCCAATTTCAAATTCACTATTAAAAAGCTTGGCTAATTCTCCTACAGTCATACCATGACGTACTGGTATCGGGTACTCACCAATGAATGACGAGTACTTATCCTCTAATACTGGTCCTTCGACTTTGGTTCCGCTAATTGGATTCGGCCGGTCAAGAACAATAATCGGAATATTATTTTCCTTTGCCGCTTCCATAGCTAACGCCATTGTATAAATGTACGTGTAAAAACGTGTCCCGACATCTTGGATATCAAATAACAATACATCTACATTGCTAAGCATTTCAGGCGTTGGCTTTTTGGTCTTTCCATATAAACTGTATACAGGAAGTCCTGTTTTTTCATCCGTATATTGTTCAACATATGCACCTGCTTGTGCACTTCCTCTTACACCATGCTCAGGACCGTAAAGAGCAGTCAGGTTCACTTCGGGATTATTAAAGAGTAAATCTACAATGCTCGTAACGTTCTGATCCACTCCGGTTGGATTGGTGATCAAACCAACGCGTTTATCCTTTATCAGATCAAGTTCATCCTGCAACAAGACCTCGATGCCTAAACGGAACTTTTTATTCTTTTTCTCTTTATCGTTCTTGGCCATGGCTGCAGAAACAGTAGAAAGTAGTAGAACGAGCGCCACTAAACCTATAAGCAACTTTTTCAATAGTATCCCTCCCTTTTATCTATTCCTAACCTAATATCCTAATCCGTGGTCAAATCCATATAATACACTGCCATCATGGTTGTAAATCGTTACTGGCAGTTTTCCAGTTGGATTGTTTTTACCAAATATCGTGTTTGCTGTTGCCTCAAAGCTTGCCGGTTTAAAACCGTATTGAACAAGATAGGCGTCTACATCCTTATAGGACATAACGTCATACGGATTTCTCGCACCAACTGCAACTACAGGAACCCCAGTTTCAATCAGTTGTCTTGTCATTACCATTTGACTAGCGTCTTGGGCCCTGCCGCTAACACTTGAGGTGTAGGTTCCGACAATGATGTATTTTGCATCCTGTACTTGTGCTAGTTGTGCGGTATTAAGCGGACCTGAAGCATTTATATAAACGGCGGCAGGATGGTGTTTTTGGATCTCTCCTGCAAGCAGTTGGATGGAGAATCCAGAACCACCAACGACAACAATCTTATCTTCAGGAGAAACATTGAGCGGAAGCACAGCATCATTTTTCACCAGTGTGATCGACTTTTCCGCTGCTTCTTTCTCAATGGCTTTATGCTCAGGTGAGCCTACCACCTGCAGTGCATTTGCTGCCTTTTCATCCAGACTCTTTTCTACCTCAGGCTTAACAATACTTCTATTTAGTTTCAAGGTTAAAACTCGCTCAACTGATTGCTCCAGTCTATCTTCTGATATATCGCCAGAGTTAACCGCCTCGTAGAGACCATTTGCCACAGCCTCAATTCCAACTGGCATGAGGAGTATGTCCGCTCCTGCTTTAACGGCACGGATGGCCGCGTCAACTGGTCCGAAATGCTCTGAGATAGCCCCCATGTTCATCGCATCGGTAACAATCACTCCCTTAAAGCCCATATCTTCGCGCATTAGCCCGGTTAATACTTTATGAGAGAGCGTTGCAGGTACTGCAATTTCTGTTCCATCCTTTTTAGAAATAGCTTTCGTATCATCAATTTTCGGGAAGGTCACGTGTGCTGTCATAATAGCATCAATTCCCGCATCCATTGCCTGTTGGAACGGATATAATTCCACTTTTTTCAAACGGTCAATATCATGTGGTACTTCTGAAAGTCCTATATGCGAATCAACTGCTGTGTCACCATGACCTGGAAAATGCTTTGCAGTTGCCGCTGTTCCCGTCTCATGAAGGCCTTTAATATAGGCGTTGCCTAATTTTCCAACTAAATCAGGATTCTCACCGAAAGAACGAACACCAATTACCGGATTATCTGGATTGTTGTTTACATCCAACACTGGTCCAAAATTCATATTAATACCAAGTGCATTCAGCTCTTCGCCAATCGCTTTACCAACCTTTTCGGCAGTTTCTTCAGAGCGAGTTGCTCCCAGTGCCATATTTCCTGGCATATCGGTACCAGTTTGCAAACGTGTAACGATTCCGCCTTCCTGGTCAATGGAAATTAGCAGTCCGTACTTTTCCGCAGCATCTTGATAGGCACTGACTAATTTAGTTGTTTGATCAGCAGTCACCGTATTTTCACGGAATAATATCACACCGCCAAGATGATAATCCTTTACAAGTTTGGCAATTTCATCGTTCATTACTGTTACATTCTGACCCTTCCAAGTTCTAAAGTCAGGCATTATCATTTGTCCGACCTTTTCCTCCATGCTCATGTGCTTGATGGCATTTCCAATGAGGTCATATCGTTTGCCTTTTTCTTTTCGAACAACGATTTTGTCTTGGTTGCCTTTGTATTGAATCGAAATTCTATCGCTGTAGCTGCCATCGCTAACAGATATAAATGTTTTACCATTGTGACCGGTTAAGGTTACTTCTCCATCTTTAGATATAGATGCAACTTTCTTATTGGATGATTTCCAAGTTAGGTTCTCAGATGCCAGCATAAAGCGGTCATCATCATATACATGGAGTGCATTTAAATCAAGCTTGTTATCACTTACTTCCCGTGTAACTTGTGGAACATTAAGGTCTATCACTAAATCTTCAATTTCCAAAGCAGCCCTCGCCCCTGACAATGGAATCCCTGTTAACAACAGAGCAAATGCTAGAACCGAAGTAATTAATGTTTTAAAAAATTTTCGCATGTTTCTCCTCCTCAAGGAATTCTTTATTTAATAATCTCTTAACTCCCATTCATTTTTAGAAAATCGAAGGGCATTTCCTGATTCGAATTTTGGATTCTGAATATACCATCCACGGGAATTTGCAGATCCATCCGTACGATAAACAAAACGCAATTTCGTCGCATCACCAGGTATAGCCAATTCTTTCTTTTCCCAGCCATTACTTGTGCCTGTTAATAGGGTAAGCTGCTGCCAACTGCCATCTCTATAAATTTCTACAGAACCACTATCCCAGACATTCTCAATCATATGCCAAGTGGTAAAGGTGAGTTTGGTATCATTAGATAAATGAAGATCACTTTCCATTATTCGATTTAGCTTGTCGCCGTAACCTGCAAACCACGCATCACTCTTACCAGGGATGGTGACTGGAATCGAATCCGCTACATGTCTTGCAAATAAGCGTCGGGTTTGGTTAATTGATCCCATACTTCTTGACGGATGGACTCGGTTGGTCAATAAAATAGCAATGGTTTTATTGTTTGGGCTAACTACAATTGATGTCCCTGTATACCCTGTATGACCAAAAGAGTATGTACCTTCTGACAATGCATCCATATACCAACCCTGACCCAATTCCCATCCAAGCCCATGGTCATTCCCAGGGTATGCAGAGTTCTGATTTTGCAACAGTAACTGTACGGTTTCAGGCTTCAAGATTTTTTTGCCGCCATACACTCCTTCATTTATAAAAATATGGGCAAGTTTAGCGAGGTCATTTGCAGTTGAGAACACGCCAGCATGACCGGCCACACCATCCAACGACCAAGCATTCTCATCATGAACTTCGCCCCAGACAAGACCGCGATTTGGTATTGCCTGATACTCAGTCGCCGCAATGCGGTGTTTCAAAGCAGTTGGTGGGTTATACATCGTATCCTTCATCCCTAAAGGTTCTGTGATGTGCTCCCGAACGAACTCATCCTGGCGAGTACCAGACCAATGCTCAATTAACATTCCTAACGTAATCATGTTTAAATCGCTATATTCGTATGTGGTTCCGGGTGCATTCTTCAATGATTGGTTTAATACCAACTTCAGCCTTTCTTCTCTTGATGTCCCCTGTGAGTATAATGGTATCCATGCAGTGAACCCGGACGTATGGGTTAGTAACTGACGAATTGTTACATTTTCCTTCCCGTTGGAAGCAAACTCTGGGATATGTTTAGCCACTGGATCATCAAGATGGAAGTATCCTTTTTCAAAAAGAATCATGACGGCTGTAGCGGTGAATATCTTGCTGATAGACGCCAAGTCAAAGATCGTGTCAGTTTCCATTGGGATAGGATTCTCCATCTCGGTGAACTTACCATCTGTATACAGGGAAGAATAGCCGTATGCATCATGTTTAACAACTTTCCCAGCCCTTGCTACAAGTGTGACAGCGCCTGGCATCAATTTTTGTGAAATGGCTTGGTTCATAATTTGATCGATTTGCTGAAGCGGAGCTTGTACCATTCCTGCTCCTCCTGCAGAGCTTGGATGGAGTACATTTGAAATAGGAATGTCAGTTGCATTCCATTTAAAGACAGGGTGTGGTTTCTTAGATGGGATTGTCAGTTTCTCTTCCTTTTCCATTGTGGGACCAAAAGGAAGCTCATAGTTTGCAAATACAGTTGGTGTACCTAACAGCACCGTACACACTGCCGTTATCATAAGCGTTTTACTTTTCATATGCCCTCCTTGAATGAATTTTAGACGGGATTACCCCTATGTATACCAAAATACTGGTAACGCTTACAAGTTATAGTAAAAGCATATCGGTTATGGCTCACAATCGTCCATACCACATAAGTCTCATAACAGTCATTTTACGGGTCATTAGATATATGTCTTTAGCATTATTTTTTAAAATATGGATTGAAATTTTAAAATTTCATTTCATTTTGGATTAAAGTAAATACAATTCTCTAAAAAGATACCTGTTTCAACCTACTAAAACAAGTCAGCTCAAACTATTAAATAAGGAGGACAAATCCTCCGGCAGCATCTTGAGATTTGTCCTTCATCCACCATATGAAGGACAAATCCTCCCACCACATCTTGAGATTTGTCCTTCATCCACCCTATGAAGGACAAATCCTCCCACCACATCCTGAGTTTTGTTCTTCATTTATCCTATAAAGGACAAATCCTCCCACCACATCCTATGTTTTGTCCTTCATCACCCTATGAAGGACAAATCCTCCCACCACATCCCGAGTTTTGTCCTTCATCCACCCTATGAAGAACAAACCTTCCCACCACATCCTGAGTTTTGTCCTCCATCCACCCTACGAAGAACAAATCCTCCTACCACATCCTGAGTTTTGTCCTCCATCCACCCTACGAAGAACAAATCCTCCCAACACATCCCGAGTTTTGTCCTTCACCGCTCCCCTTTATTTAGAAAAACTGAACATAAAAAAGACTCCCAACCAAATTGGTTGAGAGCCTTTGAAGTGTCGAAGATTAACGTTTTGAGAACTGAGGTGCACGACGAGCGCCTTTAAGTCCGTATTTCTTACGTTCTTTCATACGTGGGTCACGAGTTAATAGACCTGCACGCTTTAATGTTGGACGATATTCCGGATCAGCTTGTAGTAATGCGCGAGCAATACCGTGGCGGATTGCGCCAGCTTGACCAGTGTATCCACCGCCGCTTACGTTTACAAGAACATCGTAGCTGCCTTTTGTTTCAGTAGCTACTAATGGTTGGTTAACAACCATACGTAAAGCTTCAAATGGGATATACTCTTCGATGTCACGACCGTTAATTAGGATTTTACCTGTACCTGGAACTAAGCGCACGCGTGCGACAGAGCTCTTACGACGACCAGTACCAATATATTGAACTTGTGCCAAGTTAATTCCCTCCCTCTTTATTAACCGCGAAGTTCGTAAACTTCAGGTTGTTGTGCTTGGTGCGGATGTTCGCTGCCAGCATATACGTGTAATTTTTTGAAAGTTTGACGGCCAAGAGAATTCTTTGGAAGCATACCTTTAACAGCAAGCTCGATCATTTTCTCAGCATAGTTCGTACGCATTTCAAGAGCAGTTCTAGTTTTTAAACCACCTGGATGCATAGTGTGACGGTAGTAGATCTTGTCAGTTAATTTCTTACCAGTTAATTCAACTTTAGAAGCGTTAAGAATGATAACATGATCACCAGTGTCAACATGTGGTGTAAAAGTTGGTTTATTTTTACCACGTAAGATTGCTGCTACTTCAGAAGCAAGACGTCCAAGAGTTTTGCCTTCAGCATCAATCACGTACCATTTACGCTCGATATTGTTGGCGTTAGCCATAAACGTTGTACGCATGAATTTCCCTCCTAATTTAAATCCATTAAAGATTATTTTTTCGCACCATCATAGCCGTTAAAAGTTTGTTCTGTTCCGGGAATAAACTGTAACGTCATTGTGCGTCAATTTTTTAAGTTCATATATTTTCAATCACGATGAAGACTTTCCGGGGCTTAATCGTGGGATTAAAAACACAACCATATAATATAATAAGTTCTTTAGAGCTAAAAGTCAAGAAAATGTTACACCAGGTTGTGTTGTTAGTAAAAATTTATTTAATAATATACCTTCCAAAGATACAAACCCTGTCCTGGTGCGGTTTTCCCTGCATAGCTGCGATCCTTTTTTTCTAGAATTTCCATTATATCCTTTGGCTGCCGCTTTCCAGAGCCAACTTCGAGCAAGGTTCCTACTAAAATTCTAACCATATTATATAAAAAACCATTTCCGATAAATCGAAAGCAAACACGATCTCCTTCTTGTGAAATTTCAATGGTCTCGATTGTTCTAACCTTGTCTTTCACTTCCGTTCTTGCAGAGCAAAAACTTGAAAAATCGTGAGTTCCTAATAGATATTTGTATGCTTCTCTCATGTCCTCTAGGTTTAAAGGGTAAGGATAGTGAAAAGCATAGTTTCTTTGAAATGGATCTCTTTTGGGAGATTGGTATAGAAAATAGCGATATTCCTTGCCTTCTGCATCAAAACGAGCATGGAAGGCCGGGTCCACTTTTTCAACAGCTACTACAGAGATATCTTCTGGTAACATAGAATTTAAGGCTAATCCCCATTTCTCCTCTAAAAGAGATAGCGGAGAATCAAAGTGAATCACTTGACCTTTTGCATGGACCCCAGCATCCGTTCTTCCAGAAGCCGAAATTTTTACATGGCTGCCTTTATGAATTTTAGCTAATACCGCTTCTATTTGACTTTGAACGGTGCGTTTATTAGGTTGAACCTGGTATCCAGAATAACCAGAACCATCATACGAAATAATGCATTTATAGCGATTCATTATTTAGCTCCATCATGAACGTAATAGAATTAATAATATCGTTAAAATTACAAGAATCAGTAGTTGGAAAGTATCAGCAAATTTCCAACTCAATAGGCGGTATTTAGTTCTTCCTTCACCACCACGGTATCCTCTTGCTTCCATTGCAATAGCGAGTTCCTCTGCACGCTTAAATGAACTGACAAACAAAGGGATAAGTAAAGGAATAACAGCTTTAATTCTTTCCTTAACAGGACCACTTGAGAACTCTACACCTCTAGCTATTTGCGCCTTCATAATCTTGTCGGTTTCTTGCATTAGTGTCGGTATAAATCGTAGAGAAATAGACATCATTAGTGCCATTTCATGTACAGGAAAACGAACCTTGTTCAATGGTTTTAAAAGTGTTTCCAACCCATCGGTTATTTCAATTGGGGTAGTTGTTAATGTAAGCAGGCTGGTCATTAATATTAAGAAAAAGAATCTCATAGAAATGAAAATCCCCTGCCTAACTCCTTCTTCATATATCTTTACTGGACCTAATTCATACAGTAAATTCCCATCTTTCGTAAAGAAAACCTGTAAGAGCAAGGTAAATAACACTAACCAGAGGACTGGTTTTAGGCCGGCATATAAAAACCGAAAGGGAATTCGAGATAAACCAAGCATTAAAAATGTATAAATACCAATAAGTACATAAGTGAGCAAATTATTTGCAAGAAAAATAATACAAACAAATAAGAAAATAATGATCAACTTTGATCGTGGGTCAAGTCGATGAACTAAACTTTCTGCGGGTACATATCTCCCAATAATCATTTTTTCCATCATACTGGTGCCCCCCTTAACATTTGGGCAACAGCTGTTGAAAGTTCCTCAATTGATAGATACGTTGTCCCTAATTTCAGCCCTAACTTTTCTTCCAGCCTCAGTTGAAAGCGAACCACTTCTGGCACATCCAACCCCATATCAACAAGTTCCTTAACGGATGAGAATATTTCAATAGGTGTACCTTGCTTTACGACATGACCTTGCTTCATAATGACAATCTGATCCGCATACCTTGCAGCATCCTCCATACTATGAGTTACAAGGATCGTAGATAAGTTTCTCTCTTTATGAAGTGTATAAAACATGTCCATTATTTCTTTACGACCGCGGGGGTCTAAACCTGCCGTTGGCTCGTCTAGAACTAGACAATCAGGCTCCATTGCAAGGACACCAGCAATGGCCACACGACGCATTTGACCGCCAGACAAATCAAATGGAGACTTTTCTAGTATCTCTTCTGAAAGTCCAACTTGAGATAGAGCCAATCGCGCTCTCTCTTTTGCTTCACGTTCGGAAACACCAAAATTCATTGGTCCAAAAATAATATCCTTTTCGACTGTTTCCTCAAACAACTGATGTTCAGGAAATTGAAAAACAATCCCCACTCGTTGTCTAATCTGCCTTAAGTTCTTATTCTTTTGCTTCGCCCTAACTTCATGATTACCAATCAATACAGTACCTTCTGTCGGAAGTAACAGGGCATTTAAATGCTGCAAGACAGTAGACTTTCCTGAACCAGTATGGCCGATTATAGCCATGTATGTCCCAGATGGAATGTCAATAGACACATCTTTAATCGCCAAACGTTCAAAAGGAGTGTTTGCTTGGTAACGGTACTCTATATTTTGGAGCGAAATGTCCATAGCTCATTCACCAACTCTTCTTCCGATAAATAGTGCTTCGATAGCCTAATCCCTTTTTGACGGAATTCGTTACTCATTTTTATAGAGAAAGGAATATCAAGTCCTAGCTGAACCAACTCTTCATCCATTGTAAATATGTCTTCAGGAGTACCCTCGCGATATACTTGTCCTTGATTCATCACAATAATTCTATCTGCTTTTGCCGCTTCTTCCAAATCATGAGTAATCGAAATGACAGTGAGTGACTTCTCATCCATTAAAACCCGCACAGTCTCTAAAACTTCGGCTCTCCCTTTTGGATCAAGCATTGAAGTCGCTTCGTCTAGAATAATGATGGACGGTCTCAATGCAAGAACACCTGCAATTGCAACACGCTGTTTTTGTCCTCCAGAAAGATGGTGCGGCTCTTGATTAAGAAATTGTTCCATTTTAACTTTTTTCAAAGAATCCTCAACCCTTAAGATCATATCATCCCTTGGGATTCCATTGTTTTCTAAACCAAAAGCCACATCATCCTGAACAGTTGTACCAACAAACTGATTATCAGGGTTCTGGAACACCATTCCTAATTTCTTTCTTATCTCCCAAATGGACTCTTCATTTAGATCGATTCCACAAACTGAAATCTCACCCTGCTGCGGGAATTGTAACCCATTTAAAAGTTTCGCAGTCGTAGATTTACCTGACCCATTATGACCTACAATTGCTAACCACTCCCCCTCAAAGATGTCAAAACTGACATTCTGAAGAGCATAGCTGCTTTGGCTTTCATATTGAAAAGACACATTCTTTAATGATACAACGGTCTTCCTCATATAAAACTTCTCCTCTCATCTCACCTATTCAAACGTTTCTATGCTAAGCTTTTAGAAATACAAAAAAAGCCTGCACCTCGTCCCTCAGGCAGAATAACGAATAAATTCTGCGCTTAAACGGGATTTCTAAAAAGAAATGGGAGGAGGTGCATGAGCTAGACGAGACGTGAAAAAGTGAAATAAAAGGCTTTCATTCATCTTTCCAAGGAGAAGGAATTCTCCCGACTGTGCCCTAATCAATTAGGGTCACGCTCATCATAACACTCTTTTTGGCTTGGTTCGTACATTATTAGATTTTATACAGAAAAAGGGCTCAAGAACAAGTTTGTAACTAAACTGTCCAGCGCCCTTGTTGTCTGTTTAAGGTATTAAACTAACTCGATGATTACCATTGGTGCACCATCGCCGCGGCGTGGCCCAAGTTTCATAATACGAGTATATCCACCTTGGCGCTCTTGATAACGTGGAGCGATGTCAGTGAAAAGCTTTTGTAGTGCATCTGTACCATTTTCAGCATCTGCAACTTCATTACGAACGTAAGAAGCAGCTTGACGACGAGCATGTAAGTCACCACGTTTACCTAAAGTGATCATTTTCTCAACAGTACCACGAAGTTCCTTCGCGCGAGTTTCTGTTGTTTCAATGCGCTCATTGATAATTAAGTCTGTAGTTAAATCACGAAGCATAGCTTTACGCTGTGCGCTTGTGCGTCCTAACTTTCTGTATGCCATGAAGGGTTCCCTCCTTTGTTGAAGTCATTAAACGGATTAGTTATAAAGTAGGAAATGACCTATTAGTCATCCTTACGCAAGCCTAATCCAAGCTCTTCTAGTTTCGCCTTCACTTCTTCAAGTGATTTGCGGCCTAAGTTACGTACTTTCATCATGTCCTCTTCAGTCTTATTAGCTAATTCCTGAACAGTATTGATTCCTGCACGCTTTAAGCAGTTATATGAACGAACTGATAAATCAAGTTCTTCGATCGTCATTTCAAGGACTTTTTCTTTTTGATCCTCTTCTTTTTCGATCATAATCTCCGCATTTTGTGCTTCGTCAGTCAAACCAACAAAGATATTTAAATGCTCGGTTAAAATTTTTGAACCAAGAGCAATAGCTTCTTTTGGCCCTGTGCTTCCATCTGTCCAAACATCAAGCGTTAGCTTATCATAGTTTGTCATTTGACCCACACGAGTATTTTCTATCTGATAGGACACACGTGAAACAGGAGTGAAAATAGAATCAATCGGAATTACACCAATTGGCTGATCTTCACGCTTATTTTGCTCAGCAGGTGTGTAACCACGACCACGCTTAGCAGTTAAACGCATGCGAAGATGACCACTTGAAGATAATGTAGCAATATGAAGATCTGGATTTAAAATTTCAACATCACTATCGTGAGTAATGTTTCCAGCTTTAACAGGACCTTCACCTTGAATATCAATCTCAAGAGTTTTCTCTTCATCAGAATAGATTTTTAAAGCTAATTTTTTAATGTTTAAAATGATGGATGTTACATCCTCTACGACGCCTTCAATTGTTGAGAACTCATGAAGTACCCCATCGACCTGAATCGATGTAACAGCGGCACCTGGGAGTGAAGATAATAGGATACGACGTAAGGAGTTACCCAAAGTGGTACCATATCCACGCTCAAGTGGTTCTACGACGAACTTCCCGTACTTGGCATCATCGTTGATCTCAACCGTTTCGATTTTTGGTTTTTCTATTTCGATCATCAAATAACCCTCCTTCAAAACGTCGAAAACCTCGACTAGTTAATAAAGCTAATCGAAATTCCCCCATGTATACGTTCCCGTTTTGTGCACAACAACTGGAATAACTTCTCTGTATGAATGGAAAAATTAGTATCATATCCCATTATTGACGCAGGATACAAATTCTATACAGAAAAATTAAACACGACGGCGTTTTGGTGGACGGCATCCGTTATGAGGAACAGGAGTAACGTCTTTAATAGCTGTTACTTCAAGACCTGCAGCTTGCAATGCACGAATAGCAGCCTCACGACCTGCACCAGGTCCTTTAACTGTAACTTCAAGAGTTTTCATACCGTGTTCAATAGATGTTTTAGCTGCAGTTTCAGCTGCCATTTGTGCTGCGAATGGAGTAGATTTACGAGAACCTCTAAATCCAAGCGCACCAGCACTTGACCAAGAAATTGCATTACCATGTACATCAGTAATTGTTACGATTGTATTGTTAAATGTTGAACGGATATGAGCAATACCTTGTTCAATATTCTTTTTAACACGACGTTTACGTGTATTAGTTTTACGTGCCATTTAAATAACCTCCTTTGCCGATTACTTCTTCTTGTTCGCAACAGTCTTACGAGGACCTTTGCGTGTACGAGCGTTGTTTTTCGTGTTTTGTCCACGAACCGGTAAACCACGACGATGACGTAATCCGCGGTAGCAGCCAATCTCCATTAAACGCTTAATGTTAAGAGAAATTTCACGGCGAAGGTCACCTTCAACTTTTAATTTGTCGATGATATCACGGATTTTGTTTAGTTCGTCTTCAGTTAAATCACGCACTCGAGTATCTTCAGAAACACCAGCATCTGCTAATACTTTTTGTGCAGTATTTTTACCAATACCATAAATGTAAGTTAAAGAGATAACTACACGTTTTTCACGTGGAATATCTACACCAGCAATACGTGCCATAAATGAGCGCACCTCCTTCAAGATTAACCTTGTTTTTGTTTATGTTTAGGGTTTTCAGAGATAACCATGACTTTACCGCGTCTACGGATAACTTTGCACTTTTCGCAGATCGGTTTAACAGATGGTCTTACTTTCATTATCCTAACCTCCTTAGTAATACGGAGTGCAAGCAATTATTTAAAGCGGTAAGTAATTCTTCCGCGTGTTAAGTCATATGGAGAAAGCTCGACAGTAACTTTGTCACCCGGAAGGATGCGAATGAAGTGCATTCGGATTTTACCAGAAACATGAGCTAGCACGGTATGACCATTTTCTAATTCTACCTTAAACATTGCATTTGGCAAAGTTTCAATTACTTTACCTTCAATTTCAATTACATCATCTTTGGCCATTAATTCGTCTCCCTTCTCATTTCAACAATTATGTTCGAAAATGCATAGCAAATTCTTTTCACTCGTACAAAACAATAGCAACCTTATAATATTATCATAATGTTCATATTCTGTCCGCAAGTAAATTCTACATGATTTAGGAATTCAATTCCACATGTAAGTCTTGCCCAACTCTCGGTCCTACATACTCAGTACAATAGAAAAGCCATTTACATCCACATACTTTTGAATAATATTGAAGAGATGTTCGAGAGTCGATCGTACGGTTAAACTAATGGCCATTAACGTAAGTCCCTAACCAATTGCTGGATATCAGCAAATACTATATTAATGTCCTGCTGACCATCAATCGTACGCAGGTATCCTTTTGTTTCATAAAAAGTAAGCAATGGTTCTTGTTGTTTGATATTGACATCTAAACGGTTTTGAACAGTTTCAGCATTATCATCTGCTCTTTGGTAGAGTTCTCCACCACATTTATCGCAAACGCCCTCTTTTGCAGGAGGATTAAAAACTAAATGATAAGTTGATCCACATTCTTTACAGATACGACGACCCGTCAAACGATCCATTAGTATACTTTTATCAACATTTATATTGATAACATAATCAATCTTTTTATCTAAATCAGATAATAGATTTTCCAATGCTTCTGCTTGAGGTACAGTTCTAGGAAAACCATCTAATAGAAAACCGTTTTTACAGTCTTCCTTACTTAAACGTTCACGAACAATGCCGATTGTTACTTCATCAGGAACAAGTTCACCTTTGTCCATGAAAGACTTAGCCTCTAACCCTAGTTCTGTTCCTTCTTTCATCGCTGCACGGAACATATCTCCAGTAGAGATATGAGGGATGCCGTATTGTTCGACGATTTGTTCGGCCTGAGTACCTTTTCCAGCACCAGGAAGCCCCATTAATACTAAATTCACACGTGTTCCCCCTCGTGCTATTTATGGGTTTAGAGGGAACTTATGTCCCCTAAACCTTCTTATTTGATAAAGCCTTTATAATGACGTTTAACTAACTGCGCTTCAAGTTGTTTCATCGTATCAAGTGCAACACCTACTACGATTAGCAAACTCGTTCCCCCAATTTGAGCTGATTGCGGAAGGTTCGCTACTTCAATAAAGATAATAGGAAGAACCGCAATAACTGTTAAGAAAAGTGCACCTACAAAAGTTAAACGGTATAATACGCGTGTTAAGTATTCCTGTGTACTCCTGCCTGGTCTAATACCAGGGATATAGCCGCTTTGTTTTTGTAAATTTTCTGCAGCTTGTTCAGGATTAACCTGAATAAAAGCATAGAAATACGTGAAAGCGATAATCAGTGCAGCATATAGAGTCATCCCAATTGGGTGGGAATAATCAAATACTCTTGTAATCCAAAGTGTTACATCATTCGTTGGAAAGAATGAGGCAACGGTTCTTGGTGTTACAATAAAGGAAACTGCAAAGATTACAGGAATAACTCCAGCAGCATTAACTTTTAACGGCATATGTGTTGACTGCCCAGCCCCTGCATTACGACCATTAATAGCTCTTTGTTTCGCATACTGAATTGGAATCTTTCTTGTTGCCTGTTGGATGAAAATAGTACCTACAACAATTGCAATTACAGCTAGAAGAATTAAAAGAACCGTAATAATACGGAGGAATAATTGCTCACCAGCATTTTCAAACTGCTGTACATAGATCTGATTTACAGTATTAGGAATACTTGCAACGATACCAGCAAAGATGATGATGGAAATACCATTTCCAACACCCTTTTCGGTAATTTGCTCTCCTAGCCACATCAGAAATGCAGTACCAGCAGTTAAAACAACTGCTATTAATAAATAAGTACCAATTCCAGGATTGTTAATCAATTGTCCGCTAGCCATACTATTAAAGCCATAAGACATACCTAAAGCTTGAATAAAACCTAAGACAATCGTGAAATAACGGGTAAACTGAGCTAACTTTCGACGTCCAGCATCACCCTGTTTGGACCATTCCGTAAACTTCGGAACAACATCCATTTGTAAAAGCTGAATAATAATGGAAGCAGTGATGTATGGCATAATACCCATAGCAAGAATGGAGAAGTTTTGCAACGCTCCACCGCCAAAAGTATTTAAAATCCCAAATACACTTAATTTATCTTGTGCTGCCAAAATTTCAGCATTTACATTTGGAACAGGAATAAAACTGCCAAGTCGAAATACGATTAACATTAAAAGAGTAAAAATGATTTTTCTTCTAATTTCAGCCACGCGCATAAAATTGGAGATTGTCTGGAACATTAGATCACCTCAGTAGTTCCACCTACAGCTTCAATTGCTTCTTTGGCGGTAGAGGAGAATTTATGAGCTTTAACAGTAAGTTTTTTCTCTACGTTCCCTTTTGCAAGAATTTTAATTCCTGCTTTTTCGTTCTTAACAACACCAGTTTCGATTAGAAGTTCTGGAGTAACTTCTGTACCCTCTTCAAACTGATTAAGAACATCAAGGTTTACAATTGCATATTCTTTACGGCTGATATTTGTAAAACCACGTTTTGGTAAACGACGGAATAAAGGTGTTTGACCACCCTCGAATCCTAGACGGACACCACCGCCGGAACGAGCATTTTGACCTTTATGACCTTTACCAGCAGTCTTACCTTGACCAGAACCGATACCGCGACCTAAACGTTTACGTTCTTTACGAGAACCCTCTGCAGGCTTTAATTCATGAAGTTTCATATTGGCACCTCCTTATGAAAGAAAACAATCAATTATTGTTCTTTTACTGTTACAAGGTGAGCGACTTTCGTAATCATACCGCGGATTGCAGCATTATCTTGGTGCTCAACTGTTTGATTTAATTTACGTAAACCTAGAGCAGTAACTGTCGCGCGTTGGTCTTGTGGACGACCAATTACGCTGCGGTTGAGGGTAATTAATAGTTTGTTTGCCATTTGATTTCCCTCCTTATCCTAGCAGTTCTTCTACTGATTTACCACGTAACTTTGCTACGTCTTCAGCACGTTTTAATTGTTTTAAACCATCAATCGTTGCACGTACCATATTAATTGGAGTGTTAGTTCCTAAAGATTTAGAAAGGATATCTCCTACCCCGCCTAATTCTAGAACAGCACGGACTGGACCACCAGCAATAACTCCTGTACCTTCAGAAGCAGGCTTTAAAAGAATTTCACCAGCACCAAAACGTCCAATTACTTGGTGAGGAACAGTAGTTCCAACCATTGGTACTTCGATTAAGTTCTTCTTCGCATCTTCGATTGCTTTACGAATCGCATCTGGTACTTCCTGAGCTTTACCAGTACCGAAACCTACATGACCGTTTTTATCACCAACTACTACTAGAGCAGAGAAGCGAAAACGACGGCCACCCTTAACAACTTTCGCTACACGGTTTACCGTTACAACGCGCTCTTCTAGTTCAAGTTTGTTTGGATCAATACGACGTATCATTATATGTGTCCCTCCTTTGTCTATTAAAATTGTAGGCCGTTTTCACGAGCAGTATCAGCTAATGCTTGGATACGTCCGTGGTATAAATATCCACCACGGTCAAATACAACTGCTGTGATACCTTTTTCTACCGCACGTTTAGCGACTAATTCTCCGACTAACTTAGCTGCTTCAAGATTACTTGTAGATTCAAGGTTTAAATCTTTTTCTATAGTAGAAGCACTTGCTAAAGTAACTCCACTCATGTCATCGATTATTTGAGCATAAATATGCTTGTTAGAACGAAACACATTTAAACGTGGACGAGCTGCAGTACCGCTAAGTTTCGCACGAACACGAGCATGTCTCTTCTTGCGACTAGCATTTTTGTCAAGCTTCGTAATCATTTACGTCACTCCTTTCGTTTACCTATGCGGCATTACTTACCAGTTTTACCTTCTTTACGTCGAACAAATTCGCCTTCGTAACGAATTCCTTTACCTTTATATGGCTCTGGAGGACGTACTTGACGAATGTTGGCTGCTAATGCACCAACACGTTCTTTGTCAGTTCCACTAATAGTAATTCTTGTATTAGTAGGCACTTCAATTTCAAGACCAGTTTCTGGTTCGATTTCAACTGGATGTGAATATCCAACGTTTAATACAAGTTTGTTACCTTGCTTCTGAGCACGGTACCCAACCCCGATTAATTCTAATTTTCTTTCAAAGCCTTTAGAAACACCTTCGACCATGTTCGCGATTACGGCACGAGTAGTTCCGTGTAATGCGCGGTGTTCTTTCACGTCTGTTGGACGAGTGATCGTAATAAGGTTTTCTTCAACTTTAATTTCGATATCTGGATTAAAAGAGCGAGTAAGTTCGCCTTTTGGTCCTTTAACAGTAACGGTACTATTATTTAAAGTAACCGTAACACCTGCAGGGATTTCAATAGGTTTTTTTCCTACGCGAGACATTAAGTGCACCTCCATTCATTCAGAAACTATATTACCAAACGTAAGCTAATACTTCTCCGCCAACTTGTTTAGCACGAGCTTCTTTATCAGTTATAACACCATTTGAAGTTGATACTAATGCAATACCAAGTCCATTAAGGACGCGTGGCACCTCATTAGATTTTGCATAAACTCTAAGTCCAGGCTTGCTTATGCGCTTAAGACCAGTAATAACACGTTCGTTATTTGAGCCGTACTTCAAGAAAATACGGATTATACCTTGTTTATTGTCTTCAATAAATTCGACGTCACGTACGAAACCTTCGCGCTTTAAGATCTCAGCGATTTCTTTTTTAATATTAGAAGCAGGCACTTCTAACTTTTCGTGACGCACCATGTTCGCATTACGAATGCGAGTAAGCAAATCAGCAATTGGATCTGTCATGACCATTATTTTTACCTCCTTCCCAGACTTGGGTTTTACCAGCTAGCTTTTTTAACACCAGGAATTTGTCCTTTGTACGCTAATTCACGGAAACAAATACGACAAAGCTTAAATTTACGGTATACAGAGTGTGGACGGCCACAACGTTCGCAGCGTGTATACTCTTGTACTGCATATTTAGGCGTGCGCTTTTGTTTCGCAATCATTGACTTTTTAGCCACGTTTTCGCCTCCATTATTTAACGATTACTTTTGGAATGGCATTCCAAATTGAGTTAATAGTTCACGTGCTTCTTCATCAGTGTTAGCAGTCGTAACGATAACGATATCCATACCACGAACTTTGCTTACTTTATCGTAATCAATTTCAGGGAAGATTAATTGTTCTTTAACTCCCAAAGTATAGTTACCACGACCATCGAATGATTTTTTAGAAACACCACGGAAGTCACGAACACGAGGTAAAGAAACAGAAACTAATTTATCCAAGAATTCGTACATGCGCTCACCGCGAAGTGTAACTTTTGCACCGATCGGCATACCTTCACGAAGACGGAAGCCAGCGATTGATTTCTTAGCACGAGTTACTACAGGCTTTTGTCCTGTAATAGTAGCTAGTTCTTCAACAGCATTATCTAAAGCTTTAGCATTTGCTACTGCATCACCAACACCCATGTTAATAACGATTTTGTCAAGTTGAGGAACTTGCATTACTGATTTATAGTTGAACTTGCTCATAAGAGCAGGAGTAACTTCTTTAACAAATTTTTCTTTTAGGCGGTTCACTTATAGTACCTCCCTTCTAAAATTTAGACTATTTATCTAATACTTCACCGGATTTTGCTACGCGTACTTTTTTACCATCTACCGTTGTGTAACCAACACGAGTTGGGTTACCTGACTTAGGGTCGATAGGCATAACGTTGGATACATGAATTGGTGCCTCAAAGCTCAAAATTCCGCCTTGTGGATTCACTTGAGAAGGTTTAGCGTGTTTTTTCACGATGTTTACACCTTCTACTAGTACACGGCTATCTTTAGGATAGGCTGCTAGGATTACTCCTGTTTTGCCCTTATCCTTACCGGAGATAACTCTTACTTTGTCACCCTTTTTAACATGCATTCGTAAGCACCTCCTTAAAGGCAATTGAATTTAAATTATAATACTTCTGGAGCCAAGGATACGATTTTCATAAAGTTGTTATCGCGAAGTTCACGAGCAACTGGTCCGAAGATACGAGTTCCACGTGGGCTCTTATCATCCTTGATAATTACACATGCGTTCTCATCAAAACGAATGTATGATCCATCAGGTCGACGAGCACCGCTTTTCGTACGAACGATAACGGCTTTAACAACGTCACCTTTTTTAACAACGCCACCAGGTGTTGCTTGTTTCACTGTACATACGATAACATCACCGATACCCGCAGTTTTACGGCCAGAACCACCAAGAACTTTAATGGTAAGTACCTCACGAGCACCAGAGTTATCAGCAACTTTTAAACGTGATTCTTGTTGAATCATGTGTGTAACCTCCCTTCGGAATGATACTTAATCCGAACAATTAAATAATAACGGCTTTTTCTGTAACTTCTACTAAACGGAAGCGTTTTGTAGCTGAAAGCGGACGAGTTTCCATGATACGTACGATATCGCCGATTTTAGCTTCATTTTGCTCATCATGTGCTTTGAACTTTTTAGAGTATTTAACGCGTTTACCGTAAAGAGGATGCTTCTTGTAAGTTTCGACTAAAACAGTAATGGTTTTATCCATTTTGTCAGAAACAACGCGTCCAGTGTAAACTTTGCGTTGATTACGTTCACTCATTATGTGAACCTCCTCTCAATTATTACTTGTTAACGCTGATTTCTCTCTCACGAATCACAGTTTTCATGCGAGCAATCGCTTTGCGTACTTCACGAATGCGAGCTGTATTTTCAAGTTGACCAGTCGCTAATTGGAAGCGAAGGTTGAAAAGCTCTTCTTTTAATGATTTAACTTTTTGTTCAATTTCGGCAGTGGTAAGGTCTTTAATTTCATTAGCTCTCATTTGATTCACCACCAATTTCTTCACGTTTTACAAACTTACATTTAACTGGAAGTTTGTGCATAGCAAGACGAAGTGCTTCACGTGCTACTTCTTCAGAAACACCAGCGATTTCAAACATAATTTTTCCTGGTTTAACTACAGCTACCCAACCTTCAGGCGCCCCTTTACCAGAACCCATCCGCACCTCAAGTGGTTTTGCAGTATAAGGCTTATGTGGGAAAATTTTAATCCAAACTTTACCGCCACGTTTCATGTAACGTGTCATTGCAATACGGGCAGCTTCAATTTGGCGGTTAGTGATCCAAGAAGCTTCAGTTGCTTGTAAGCCGAATTCACCGAATGTTACTTCAGTGCCACCTTTAGCGTTACCACGCATTTTTCCACGGTGTTGACGGCGATATTTAACGCGTTTTGGCAATAACATATTATTTGCCTCCTTCCGCAGGTTTCTTCTTAGTAGGAAGGACTTCTCCCTTATAGATCCATACTTTTACTCCAAGCTTACCATAAGTGGTATCTGCTTCAGCGTGAGCATAGTCGATATCAGCACGAAGAGTATGAAGTGGAACAGTTCCTTCGCTATAGTGTTCTGAACGAGCAATATCTGCTCCGCCAAGACGACCTGATACCATTGTTTTAATACCTTTTGCTCCTGCACGCATAGCACGTTGGATAACTTGCTTTTGTGCACGACGGAAAGATACACGATTTTCTAATTGACGAGCAATATTTTCAGCAACTAATTTCGCATCAAGATCAGCTCTTTTAATTTCAAGGATATTGATGTGAACACGTTTGCTAGTTAATGAATTCAAAGCTTTACGAAGTGCTTCAACTTCAGTACCGCCTTTACCGATAACCATACCAGGCTTAGCAGTATGAACAGTTACATTCACACGGTTTGCTGCACGTTCGATTTCAACTTTAGATACAGAAGCATCCTTCAAACGTTTCGTGATGTACTCACGAATTTTAAGGTCTTCGTGTAAAAGATCAGCGAAGTCTTTACCAGCGTACCATTTAGATTCCCAATCTTTGATGATTCCGATACGCAAACCGACTGGATTTACTTTTTGACCCACAGGTTATCCCTCCTTCTTTTCTGATAGAACGATTGTGATGTGGCTAGTGCGTTTAAGAATTTGACTTGCACGGCCCATAGCGCGTGGACGGAAACGTTTCAACGTTGGTCCTTCATCTACAAAAGCTTGTGTTACTACCAAGTTATTTACGTCCATTTCATAGTTGTGCTCGGCATTTGCCACAGCGGATTTTAATACTTTTTCAACGATTGGAGAAGCAAACTTTGGAGTGAGATTTAAAATCGCCACCGCTTCACCAACTTGCTTTCCTCGAATTAAATCTACGACTAAACGTGCTTTACGAGGAGCAATACGAACTGTTCTTGCAACAGCTTTAGCTTGCATTTGGATGCCCTCCTCTCTTAACGTCTGGTTTTCTTATCATCATTACCATGGCCTTTGTAAGCACGAGTTGGAGCAAATTCTCCAAGCTTGTGTCCTACCATGTCTTCAGTAACATATACAGGCACATGTTTGCGACCATCATAAACAGCGATTGTGTGGCCAATAAATTGTGGGAAGATCGTAGAACGGCGTGACCAAGTTTTAACAACTTGCTTACTTTCAGTTTCATTTAACTTTTCGATCTTAACCATTAAATGATCATCAACAAATGGTCCTTTTTTAAGGCTGCGACCCATGGATGAACCTCCCTTCGTGATTGTCCTACGGCTCTATCTTTGAACCGTAGTTCAACCCCGTTATTTTTTACGACGACGTACAATAAACTTATCGGATTTGTTCTTTTTCTTACGAGTTTTGAATCCAAGAGTTGGTTTACCCCATGGAGACATTGGTGATTTACGTCCGATTGGTGAACGTCCTTCACCACCACCGTGTGGGTGATCGTTAGGGTTCATTACAGATCCACGTACTGTTGGACGTTTGCCTAACCAACGTGAACGACCTGCTTTACCAATGTTAATTAATTCGTGTTGTTCGTTACCTACTTGACCGATTGTTGCACGGCACTCAGCAAGGATCATGCGAACTTCACCAGAATTTAAACGTACAAGTACGTATTTTCCTTCTTTACCAAGAACTTGTGCAGATGTACCAGCAGAACGTACTAATTGGCCACCTTTACCTGGTTTTAATTCAACGTTGTGTACTACAGTACCAACTGGAATGTTTGCTAATGGTAATGCATTACCTACTTTAATATCTGCCTCTGGGCCAGACATTACTTCTAAACCTACTACTAGGTTTTTAGGAGCTAGGATATAACGCTTTTCACCATCTACATAATTAATTAATGCTATATTTGCGGAACGGTTTGGATCGTACTCGATAGTGGCAACGCGTCCAGGAATGCCATCTTTGTTACGTTTAAAGTCAATGATACGGTATGAACGCTTGTGGCCGCCACCTTGATGACGAACAGTTAACTTACCTTGGTTATTACGGCCGCCTTTTCTCTTTAAAGGTGCTAATAGAGATTTTTCTGGGGTGCTAGTTGTGATTTCAGCGAAATCAGAAACTGTCATACCGCGACGACCATTAGAGGTAGGTTTGTACTTTTTTATCGCCATTTTATTCCCTCCTCTTCTTGTTAGTTTTTATTATGCTTCAAAGAATTCGATTTCTTTGCTATCAGCTGTTAGTTTAACAATAGCTTTACGGCGTTTGTTTGTGTAACCACCGAATTTACCCATGCGCTTAAATTTACCTTTATAGTTCATGATGTTAACTTTTTCAACTTCAACGCCAAAGATCTCAACAATCGCATCTTTAACTTGAGTTTTGTTAGCTCTCACATCAACTTCAAACGTATACTTCTTTTCAGCCATTAGGTCAGTAGAACGTTCAGTGATAACGGGGCGCTTAATGATATCGCGTGCATCCATTATGCAAGCACCTCCTCTACTTTTTCAACTGCAGCTTTCGTCATGATTAACTTATCATGATTAACTACATCCAATACATTGATTCCATCAGCAGTTACAACTGTTACACCAGGAATATTACGTGCAGAAAGTGCTACATTTTCATCTAGGTCAGCAGTAACGATAAGTGCTTTCTTCTCAACTGAAAGACCACCTAAAACTGTTTTGAAATCTTTTGTTTTTGGAGCATCGAAAGCTAGGCTTTCTAAAACTAATACATTCTCTTCTAGTACTTTAGAAGATAGTGCAGATTTGATCGCTAAGCGACGTACCTTTTTAGGTAATTTGTAGCTGTAGCTGCGTGGTGTTGGACCGAATACAGTACCACCTCCGCGCCATTGTGGAGAACGGATAGACCCTTGACGAGCACGACCAGTTCCTTTTTGACGCCATGGTTTACGTCCACCGCCGCGTACTTCCGAACGAACTTTTACTTTATGAGTTCCTTGGCGTAATGAAGCTCTTTGCATAACAATCGCTTCAAATAATACGTGTTGGTTAGGCTCGATACCAAATACTGATTCATTAAGTTCGATTTCACCAACTTGTGATCCGTTTTGGTTAAATAATGAAACTTTAGGCATTCTTTTGCTCCTCCTTTCTTATGAAGATATTACGCTTTAACCGCAGTTTTAATCTTTAGTAATGCTTTTTTAGGTCCTGGAACGTTACCTTTAATTAATAGAATGTTACGCTCAACATCAACCTTAACGATTTCTAGATTTTGAACAGTAATTTGTTCTCCACCCATACGACCAGGTAATAATTTACCTTTGAATACTCGGTTTGGAGCTACAGGTCCCATTGAACCAGGACGACGGTGGTAACGTGAACCGTGGGCCATTGGTCCGCGTGATTGTCCGTGACGCTTGATTACACCTTGGAAACCTTTACCCTTAGAGATTCCTGTTACATCTACAACATCGCCTGCAGCGAAAATATCAACTTTGACTTCTTGACCAACTTCATATCCTGTAACGTCAACCCCGCTGAATTCGCGTACGAAGCGCTTAGGAGCAGTGTTTGCTTTAGCAACATGTCCTTTTTCTGGTTTGTTAGCTAACTTTTCACGTTTGTCTTCAAATCCGATTTGAACAGCTTCGTAACCGTCGCTTTCAACTGATTTTTTCTGAAGAACTACGTTCTGAGCAGCCTCAACTACAGTAACTGGAATTAAGTTGCCGTTTTCTGCAAATACTTGAGTCATACCAATCTTTCTTCCTAAGATTCCTTTGGTCATTTAAGTCACACCTCCTGATAATTTGTTTATTTATTTTTTAAAGTTTAATTTCGATGTCAACACCGGACGGTAAATCTAAACGCATTAACGCATCAACTGTTTGTGGAGTTGGGTTAACAATATCGATTAGACGCTTGTGTGTCCGTTGTTCGAACTGCTCACGTGAATCCTTATACTTATGAACCGCACGAAGAATTGTGTAGATAGATTTTTCAGTCGGAAGTGGAATCGGACCAGAAACGGCTGCACCTGAACGCTTTGCTGTTTCTACGATTTTTTCTGCTGATTGATCAAGAATTCTGTGGTCATAAGCTTTTAAACGGATACGAATCTTTTGTTTTGCCATTATTTTCCCTCCTTTATTCGCCTATTTTTAAAATAGACATTCTCAGTGAAAATTTCCCACACACTCGCCATGGCAAAGCGGCCGGGTGTGTCAGCAACCTTTCACATCATCGCAGTCAAAGACCAACATTGTCTATTATACATAAATGTTTAGGCAAACGCAACATTTTTTATTAATTTCTTTTTTGTTACGTTTAGCACACTTTTATTATTATAGCGACCAGTCTATACAATTTCAATAGATATTATCATTCTCCAGAAATAACCTTTAATAGCGCTTTATTAATTGAATATTTGATGAGTTATATATATAGAAGAAACTCGTATACTCTGGTTTGCCATTATTAAACTTGTTTGTTGTTTACCACTTTAGGCTTTCCTCTTACCAATTCATAGAGATAAAATATAAAATTGCTTTCTTATTTGATTTTTTGGTGCTTGGAGACATAAGGAAGTGGGCTAATTAAAGATTTGTCCTTAATAGTGGTTCTTAAGGACAAATCACAGTGCACATCCTAAAGATCTGTCCTTAATAGTGGGCCTTAAGGACAAACCCCAGTCTACTTCCCAAAGATCTGTCCTTAATAGTGTGCCTTAAGGACAAATCACAGATCACTTCTCAAAAATCTGTCCTTAATAATGGGTTTGGGGACAAATCACAGATCACTTCCTAAATATTCGTCCTTAATAGTGGATTTTGAGGATAAATCTCTGAGGGCTACTAAAGGTTTTGTGCTTATTAAGAGAAATTAAAGCTAAATTTCCATATAATTATCAACAAGTCTAACGTATAGATAAATTTCTTTAACGACAAAAAAAGCAACTGGATCGTCACCCAGCTGCTTTTTGAACTATTATTCAGTGATAGTTGTGATTGAACCTGAACCTACAGTACGTCCGCCTTCACGGATAGAGAACTTTGTACCTTCTTCAATTGCTACTGGAGCAATTAGTTCAACGATCATTTCGATGTGGTCGCCAGGCATAACCATTTCTACGCCTTCTGGAAGATTACAAATACCAGTAATATCAGAAGTACGGAAATAGAATTGTGGACGGTAGTTAGTGAAGAATGGAGTATGACGTCCACCTTCTTCTTTTGATAATACATAAACTTGTGCTTTGAACTTTGAGTGTGGAGTGATTGATTTCGGCTTAGCCAATACTTGACCACGCTCGATTTCTTCACGTGCAACACCACGAAGTAATGCACCGATGTTGTCTCCAGCTTCAGCAAAGTCAAGAAGCTTACGGAACATTTCTACACCTGTTACAGTTGTAGATTTTGGCTCTTCAGTGAAACCTACGATTTCAACTACGTCCCCAACTTTAACTACTCCACGCTCAACACGTCCAGTAGCAACAGTTCCACGACCAGTGATTGAGAATACATCCTCAACTGGCATCATGAAAGGCTTTTCAGTGTCACGAGCAGGTGTTGGAATCCACTCATCAACCGCGCTCATTAGTTCATAGATTTTTTCTTCCCATGCAGCTTCGCCCTCTAATGCTTTAAGAGCAGATCCTTTGATAACTGGAGTGTCATCACCTGGGAAGTCGTATTCTGATAATAGATCACGAATTTCCATTTCTACTAATTCAAGAAGTTCTTCATCATCAACCATATCACACTTGTTCATGAATACAACAAGGTAAGGTACGCCTACCTGACGAGAAAGAAGAATGTGTTCACGAGTTTGTGGCATTGGACCGTCAGTTGCAGAAACAACTAAGATACCGCCGTCCATTTGAGCAGCACCAGTGATCATGTTTTTAACATAGTCAGCGTGTCCTGGGCAGTCTACGTGTGCATAGTGACGAGCATCAGTTTCATACTCAACGTGTGCAGTTGAGATTGTGATTCCACGCTCTTTTTCTTCTGGAGCACCATCAATTTGATCATATGCGCGAGCTTCTGCTTTACCTGTTTTAGCAAGTACAGAAGTGATTGCAGCAGTTAGAGTAGTTTTACCGTGGTCAACGTGACCAATTGTACCAATGTTTACGTGTGGCTTTGAACGGTCGAATTTAGCTTTACCCATTAGGAAAGTCCTCCTTTAATATATAAAAGTTAAGTATATTTTATGGAAACTGTAAACAGGGCTGTCCCACTCTCACAGTTTCCATTCTTACATAAGTAGTTATACTTTATTAAAAGGTGAAAATCAATTATTCACCTTTATTTTTTTTGATAATTTCTTCAGAAACAGATTTTGGTACTTCTTCATAGTGATCAAAGTGCATAGAGAATACTCCACGACCTTGTGTACTAGAACGAAGTGCTGTTGCATAACCAAACATTTCTGAAAGTGGAACTTGAGCACGAACTACTTGTGCGTTACCACGTGCTTCCATACCTTCTACACGACCACGGCGTGCAGTGATTTGTCCCATAATATCACCTAGATACTCTTCAGGGATTACAACTTCTACCCTCATCATAGGCTCTAGGATTACAGGACTACATTTTGAAGCAGCGTTTTTAAGAGCCATTGATGCAGCAATCTTAAATGCCATTTCAGATGAATCGACATCATGGTATGAACCATCAAACAATCTAGCTTTAATATCAACTAAAGGATATCCAGCAAGAACACCACGATTCAAGGAATCTTCAAGACCGGCTTGAACTGCAGGAATGTATTCACGAGGAACAACACCACCTACGATACCGTTCACGAATTCGAAACCTTTTCCTTCTTCATTTGGTGAGAATTCAATCCAAACGTGTCCATATTGTCCACGACCACCAGATTGACGTGCGAACTTACCTTCAACTTGTGCAGATCCACGGAAAGTTTCACGATAAGCAACCTGTGGGGCACCTACGTTAGCTTCTACCTTGAATTCACGACGCATACGATCAACTAAGATATCAAGATGTAGTTCTCCCATACCGGCGATAATAACTTGTCCAGTTTCCTGGTCAGTATGTGCACGGAAAGTTGGATCTTCTTCTTGAAGCTTTTGAAGTGCAGTTGTCATTTTATCTTGGTCTGCTTTTGATTTTGGTTCAACAGAAAGTTGAATTACTGGCTCAGGGAAATTCATAGACTCAAGAATAACTAGATTCTTATCATCACAAAGTGTGTCACCAGTAGTTGTATCTTTCAAACCTACAGCTGCAGCAATGTCCCCAGCAAAAACCTTAGAGATTTCTTGACGGCTGTTTGCATGCATTTGTAGGATACGTCCTACACGTTCACGTTTTCCTTTAGTAGAGTTCTGAACATATGATCCAGATTCTAAAGTACCAGAGTAAACACGGAAGAACGTTAATTTACCAACATAAGGGTCAGTCATAACCTTAAATGCTAGAGCTGCAAACGGCTCTTCATCACTTGAATGACGTTCTAGGACTTCTTCATCATCATCCGGAGCATGCCCCTTGATTGCAGGTACATCTAGTGGAGATGGAAGGTAATCAATAACAGCATCTAACATTAACTGAACACCTTTGTTTTTGAAAGCAGATCCACAAATAACAGGATAGAATTCAACATTTACAGTACCTTTACGAATAGCTGCTTTTAGCTCTTCTTTAGTGATTTCTTCGCCACCAAGGTATTTTTCTGTTAACTCTTCATCTAGTTCTGCTACTGCTTCTACTAACTTTTCATGCCACTCTTCAGCAAGTGCGCGATGTTCTTCAGGAATCTCACGTACTTCAATGTCAGTACCTAAATCGTTACTGTAGAATACTGCATTCATTTCTACAAGGTCAATGATTGCAGAAAATTCATCTTCAGCACCGATAGGTAATTGAATAGGGTGGGCATTCGCTTGCAAACGATCATGTATTGTTCTTACAGAATACAAGAAATCTGCACCGATTTTGTCCATTTTGTTAACAAACACAACACGTGGTACACCGTACGTAGTCGCTTGACGCCAAACTGTTTCAGTTTGAGGTTCAACACCAGACTGCGCATCAAGAACAGCCACTGCTCCATCAAGAACACGAAGGGAACGTTCAACTTCAACTGTGAAGTCTACGTGTCCCGGTGTATCAATGATGTTTACACGGTGACCTTTCCATTGTGCAGTAGTTGCTGCCGATGTAATGGTGATTCCGCGTTCTTGTTCTTGTTCCATCCAGTCCATCTGTGAAGCACCTTCATGTGTTTCACCGATTTTATGGATTTTACCAGTGTAATAAAGAACACGCTCAGTTGTCGTCGTTTTACCAGCATCAATATGTGCCATGATACCAATATTACGAGTGTTTGCTAAGGAGAACTCTCTTGCCATGGGTCTTTCTCCTTCCTAGTATGAAAGTTTTTATATTAAAGGTAATTCTACCAACGGTAGTGAGCAAACGCTTTGTTTGCTTCTGCCATTTTGTGTGTATCTTCACGCTTTTTAACAGATGCACCAGTGTTGTTAGCTGCATCCATGATTTCATTCGCTAAACGCTCTTCCATTGTTTTCTCACCGCGAAGACGCGCATAGTTTACTAACCAGCGAAGACCAAGAGTTGTACGTCGGTCAGGGCGCACCTCGATTGGTACTTGATAGTTTGCTCCACCTACACGGCGTGCTTTTACCTCAAGTACTGGCATGATATTTTTCATTGCTGCTTCGAAAATCTCCATTGGTTCTTTGCCAGAGCGCTCACGAATCGTTTCAAACGCTGAGTAAAGAATTTCTTGTGATTTTCCTCTTTTACCGTCAACCATCATTTTATTGATAAGACGAGTAACTAACTTTGAGTTGTAAAGTGGATCTGGTAACACGTCTCTTTTTGCTACAGGACCTTTACGTGGCATTATATTTCCTCCTTTCAAACAAGCTTTCTATTTATACTGTAATTATTTCTTAGCTGCTTTTGGTCTCTTAGTACCATATTTAGAACGACCTTGCATACGGTTGTTTACACCAGCCGTATCAAGAGCACCACGTACGATGTGATAACGTACCCCTGGTAAGTCTTTTACACGTCCTCCACGAATAAGAACAACACTATGTTCTTGAAGGTTGTGACCAATACCAGGAATGTATGCAGTCACCTCAATACCGTTTGTCAAACGTACACGAGCATATTTACGTAACGCTGAGTTCGGTTTCTTTGGAGTCATTGTACCAACACGAGTACATACTCCGCGTTTTTGTGGTGAAGATACATTAGTTTGTGATTTCTTGAAGCTGTTATAACCTTTATTAAGCGCAGGTGATTTTGACTTTTCCTCTTTTGATTGACGAGGCTTGCGCACTAATTGATTAATAGTTGGCATGTTACTTTTCCTCCCTTCATTATTTGTAAGCCCACACATCCAGGTGGTTCATTTTTGTGCAAAAACAAAGTTTTTGCAGATCTTCTATCTACAAAAACAGTTTTTAACTGATAATTGCTACAGTTGAAGCACCAACTTCTATTCCACATGCTTTCCCGAGTTTTTTCATCGAGTCTACATAGATGATTGGGACGTTCACTTCTTGAGCTTGTTTTACTACAACGGCTGTTACTTTCGTATCAGCATCGCTTGCAATAATCAGCTCATTTGCAGTTCCATCCTTCAGTGCTTTTACTGTTTGTTTAGTTCCTATAATAATCTTAGTTGCCTGGCATACTTTTTCATAAGACATTAATCATATCCTCCAAAGTATCAGGTGAATAGGAGCACCTTTGATATAATACCATCTTCTAAAATAGATGTCAACAAGACTTTCAATTTTTATTTAAATACTATTTCTATAAAATGCGGTACACGCTTGTTAGCGGGTACCGCACAATATTAGCATTTAATCAATTGCGACTGTTTCTTCGGAAGTTGTGTCCCTTAAAATAGGTTCTGCTTTGCGGTAACGCTGCATTCCTGTTCCAGCTGGAACTAGTTTACCGATAATAACATTCTCTTTTAAGCCGAGTAATTCATCGCGCTTCCCTTTGATCGCTGCATCAGTAAGAACTCTTGTTGTTTCTTGGAAAGATGCTGCAGACAAGAATGAATCTGTTTCAAGTGATGCTTTGGTAATACCAAGAAGTACTGGACGGCCAGTAGCTGGTAACTTACCGGCTAACAATGCTTTTTCGTTTGCATCGGTGAATTGGTGAATATCAAGGAGTGTACCAGGAAGTACATCCGTTTCACCTGCATCACTTACACGAACCTTACGCATCATCTGACGAACCATTACCTCTACGTGCTTATCTCCAATTTCAACACCCTGCATACGGTATACCTTTTGAACCTCACGTAACAAGTACTCTTGAACAGCAGTTACATCTTTTACTCTAATCAACTCTTTAGGATCTATTGAACCTTCCGTTAATTCCTCACCACGAACAACGTGATCATTAACTGCTACTCTCAGGCGTGCTGTATATGGAGCGTTATAAGTACGTGATTCAATATCGCCTTGAACAATAATTTCATGCTGGCGATCACGACCTTCATTAATTCCAACAACCACACCATCAATTTCAGAAATGACTGCAACCCCTTTAGGATTACGGGCCTCAAATATTTCTTGAATACGCGGTAAACCTTGCGTGATATCGTCTCCCGCAACCCCGCCTGTATGGAATGTACGCATGGTTAACTGTGTACCAGGTTCACCAATTGATTGGGCTGCAATAATACCAACTGCTTCCCCAACCTCAACTTCTTGACCTGTAGCCAGGTTACGGCCATAACACTTTTTACATACACCATGACGGGTATTACATGTAAACGCGGAGCGAATTTTAACTTCTTCGATTCCTGCACCTACGATTAACTCAGCAAGATCCTCAGTGATAAGTCCATTTTCAGGAACAAGCACTTCGCTCGTTTCAGGATGTCTAATTGGGTTACGAGCATGTCGGCCAATTAAGCGTTCATCCAATCCTTCAATAACCTCTGTGCCGTCCTTTAATGAACGGATTAATAAACCACGGTCCGTTCCACAATCATCTTCACGAACAATTACGTCTTGAGCAACATCAACAAGACGACGAGTTAAGTAACCAGAGTCAGCCGTTTTCAATGCTGTATCGGCAAGACCTTTACGAGCACCGTGTGTAGAAATAAAGTACTCTAATACGGTTAGACCTTCACGGAAACTTGACTTGATCGGTAATTCAATGATACGTCCTGCCGGGTTGGCCATCAATCCACGCATACCAGCAAGTTGAGTAAAGTTAGATGCGTTACCACGCGCTCCAGAATCACTCATCATGAAAATTGGATTCGTTTTATTCAACGATTGCATCAGTTTTCCTTGGATGGTATCCTTCGCTGCACTCCAAATGGCAATTACACGGTCATAACGTTCCTCTTCTGTAATTAGACCACGACGGAATTGCTTCATGACGTTATCTACTTTGCTTTGAGCCTCGTGGAGGATTTCTTGCTTTTCAGGTAATACGACGATGTCTGCAACACCAACTGTAATACCTGCTTTTGTAGAATATTTAAATCCTAAGTCCTTCATACGGTCTAGCATTTTAGACGTTTCAGTAATTTTGAATCGCTTAAATACTTCGGCAATAATATTACCAAGGATTTTTTTCTTGAACGGATCTACTAATGGCATTTCTTTAATTCTAGCCGGAACATCTTCACCTTTTTCTACAAAGTACTTTGCAGGTGTCTCCACTTCTAGGTTTTGTCTAGTAGGTTCGTTGATATATGGGAATGATTTCGGAAGAATTTCATTAAATATAAGTTTACCAACAGTAGTAATCAGTAACTTATTATTTTGGTCTTCCGTTAGTGTTTCGTTCCCTAATGAACCAGCATGGACAGCAACACGGGTGTGCAGATGAACATAGCCATTTTGATATGCGATTAACGCTTCATTTGTATCTTTAAAAATCATTCCCTCTCCGATAGCGCCTTCTCTTTCAAGAGTAAGGTAATAGTTACCTAGTACCATATCCTGGGAAGGTGTAACAACTGGCTTACCATCTTTAGGGTTCAAAATGTTTTGGGCAGCGAGCATCAAAAGCCTAGCTTCTGCTTGCGCTTCAGACGAAAGTGGAACGTGAACAGCCATTTGGTCACCATCGAAGTCCGCGTTGTATGCAGTACATACTAGTGGATGAAGGCGAATCGCTCTTCCTTCAACAAGTGTAGGTTCAAATGCCTGAATCCCAAGTCTATGTAGAGTTGGGGCACGGTTTAATAGAACCGGATGCTCACGAATAACATCTTCAAGTACATCCCATACTTCAGGAGATACTCTTTCGATCTTACGTTTTGCAGATTTGATATTATGGGCTAACCCTTTTTCTACTAGTTCCTTCATAACGAATGGCTTAAATAACTCAAGAGCCATTTCTTTAGGAAGACCACATTGATACATTTTTAAGTTTGGACCAACAACGATAACAGAACGACCAGAATAGTCAACACGTTTACCGAGTAAGTTCTGACGGAAACGGCCTTGCTTTCCTTTTAACATATGAGAAAGTGACTTTAATGGACGGTTACCCGGACCTGTTACTGGACGTCCACGACGACCATTATCAATTAATGCATCTACTGCTTCTTGAAGCATCCGCTTTTCGTTTTGAACGATGATGCTTGGTGCACCTAGATCCAATAAACGCTTTAAACGATTATTCCGATTGATTACTCGACGGTAAAGATCATTTAAATCAGATGTTGCAAATCTTCCTCCATCCAACTGAACCATTGGACGAAGTTCTGGAGGAATTACAGGAAGAACATCAAGAATCATCCATGATGGTTCATTCCCAGAATTACGGAATGCTTCCAACACTTCAAGACGCTTAATCGCACGTGTACGACGCTGACCTTGAGCAGATTTTAGTTCTTCTTTTAATGCGTCAACTTCTTTATTTAAATCGATATCAGAAAGAAGCTTTTTAATTGCTTCTGCACCCATTGCAGCCTGGAACTTATTTCCGTACTTTTCACGGTATGCACGATATTCTTTTTCTGATAAAAGTTGTTTCTTATCAAGAGCTGTATCTCCTGATTCAGTAACAACATAGGAAGCAAAATAAATAATTTCTTCTAAAGCCCTAGGAGACATATCTAAAACTAGTCCCATCCGGCTAGGAATGCCTTTAAAATACCAAATATGAGAGACAGGAGCTGCAAGCTCAATATGACCCATACGTTCACGACGAACCTTTGCACGTGTTACTTCAACACCACATCGGTCACATACAACACCTTTGTAACGGACACGTTTATATTTTCCACAGTGACATTCCCAGTCCTTTGTTGGACCAAAAATTCTCTCACAGAATAAACCATCCTTTTCAGGCTTCAATGTACGATAGTTAATAGTCTCTGGCTTTTTTACTTCTCCAAAAGACCAAGAACGAATTTTATCAGGTGATGCCAAGCCAATCTTCATATACTCAAAATTATTAACATCAAGCAAGGGGCCTACCTCCCTTTCTATCTAGACAATCATTAGCTAAAAGCGCACTTAGGCGCTTTTAGCTAAGTCTTATTCCTTTGAACCAACCTTCTCAGATTCAAATGCCTGCGTTTCCGGTACGATGTTTAATGTGTCAACTTGCTGTAAGTCATCGTCATCTTCCGTATCACGCATTTCTATTTCTTTTTCATCACCCGATAGGATTTTCACATCCATACCAAGACTCTGAAGTTCTTTTATTAATACTTTGAATGATTCTGGAACCCCTGGTTCCGGAACATTTTCACCTTTTACAATGGCTTCATATGTTTTCACACGACCAACCACGTCATCTGATTTAACAGTTAAGATTTCTTGAAGCGTATATGCAGCACCGTAGGCTTCAAGTGCCCAAACCTCCATCTCTCCGAAACGCTGACCGCCAAATTGCGCTTTACCGCCAAGTGGCTGCTGCGTAACAAGTGAGTATGGTCCAGTTGAGCGGGCATGGAGTTTATCATCAACCATGTGAGCAAGTTTAATCATATACATGACACCTACAGATACACGGTTATCGAACGGTTCACCGGATCGGCCATCATATAGTACTGTTTTTGCGTCACCAGCCATTCCTGCTTCTTCAATTGTTCCCCAAACATCTTCTTCACGCGCACCATCAAATACTGGTGATGCAACATGAATTCCAAGAGCTCTTGCTGCCATTCCTAAATGTAGTTCAAGCACCTGACCGATGTTCATACGTGAAGGAACCCCTAAAGGATTCAACATAATATCAATCGGGGTACCATCTGGTAAATACGGCATATCTTCTTCAGGCAATATACGAGAGATAACCCCTTTATTACCATGACGACCCGCCATTTTATCCCCTTCATGAATCTTACGCTTCTGAACAATATATACACGTACAAGCTGATTCACACCTGGTGGTAACTCATCGCCGTCTTCTCGATTAAAGACTTTAACATCAAGAACAATACCGCCGCCGCCATGTGGAACTCTTAGTGATGTATCACGAACTTCTCGTGCTTTTTCACCAAAGATAGCGTGAAGCAATCTCTCTTCAGCTGTCAGTTCAGTAACACCTTTTGGCGTTACTTTACCAACAAGTAAATCACCGTCTTTTACTTCTGCACCAGTACGAATAATTCCACGCTCATCCAAATTACGCAGCGCATCTTCCCCTACATTCGGAATGTCACGAGTAATTTCTTCTGGTCCAAGCTTTGTATCACGTGATTCTGATTCATATTCTTCAATATGAATAGAAGTATAAACATCATCTTTTACAAGGCGTTCACTCATGATGATCGCATCCTCATAGTTGTAACCATCCCAGTTAACGAAGCCAACTAAAACGTTACGACCTAGAGCAAGTTCACCTAATTCCATAGAAGGACCATCTGCTAGAATCTCACCTTTCGTTACGCGGTTACCCACAGCAACAATTGGGCGTTGATTGTAACATGTTCCCTGATTAGAACGAATGAACTTCAACATTTTATATTTATCAAGGTCACCTTTAACTTCTTGACCATCGACTGTATTGATTCGACGTACCCAAACCTCACGTGCTTCAACATGCTCTACGATTCCTTCATGCTTACAAATAACCGCTGCTCCTGAGTCTTTACCAGAAACGTATTCCATTCCTGTTCCAACTCTTGGTGCTTCTGGCTGTAAAAGTGGCACGGCTTGACGCTGCATGTTTGCACCCATCAATGCTCGGTTAGAGTCATCATTTTCAAGGAACGGAATACATGCTGTCGCCGCGGAAACAACCTGTTTAGGAGATACATCCATATAGTCGATACGGTCACGTTTTACAACCGTGTTTTCACCACGGAAACGGGCTACAACATCTTCATCAAGGAATGTACCGTCATCACCTAGGCGAGAATTCGCCTGTGCTACAACATAGTTATCCTCTTCATCTGCAGTTAAGTAATCAATTCGACTTGTAACTTTTCCAGTATCAGGATCAATCCGGCGATATGGAGTTTCAATGAAGCCAAAACGATTTACCTTTGCAAATGATGAAAGTGAGTTGATCAAACCAATGTTTGGTCCCTCTGGTGTTTCAATCGGACACATACGGCCATAGTGTGAGTAGTGAACGTCACGTACTTCAAATCCTGCACGTTCACGTGTTAATCCACCAGGTCCTAATGCAGATAAACGACGCTTATGTGTTAATTCAGCAAGCGGATTCGTTTGATCCATAAATTGTGATAACTGTGAGCTTCCGAAGAACTCTTTAATTGAAGCAATAACAGGACGAATGTTGATTAACTGCTGTGGTGTAATGGTGGCAGTATCTTGAATCGACATTCTCTCACGTACCACACGCTCCATACGAGATAATCCAATTCGGAATTGATTTTGAAGCAATTCGCCAACAGAACGAAGACGTCTGTTTCCTAAATGGTCAATATCATCCGTATCACCAACACCATGCAATAAGTTAAAGAAATAACTGATTGATGAAATAATATCAGCAGGTGTAATATTCTTAATTGGCTCTGCAACATAGGCATTACCTAATACATTAATTACTTTTTCACCATCGTCATTTGGTGCATAGATTTTAATTCCTTGAAGAATGATTTCTTCTTCTACTACACCGCCAACTGGATTAAAGCCTTTGAAGTTAATATCTTTTTCCAGAGCAGGAATGATTCGATCAAGATTTCTCCGATCAAGCAGCGTTCCTTTTTCTGCTATGATTTCACCAGTCTCAGGATCAACAAGTGATTCAGCTAAGCGTTGGTTAAATAGACGATTCTTAATATGAAGTTTCTTGTTGATTTTATAACGACCTACGTTTGCCAGGTCATATCTCTTTGGATCAAAGAATCTTGAAACCAATAAACTCTTTGCGTTATCAACGGTTGGAGGCTCACCCGGACGCAGACGCTCATAAATTTCTAGAAGCGCTTTTTCTACTCCTTCGGTGTTGTCCTTTTCAAGAGTATTTCGAATGTACTCATTATCTCCAATCAATTCAATGATTTCTTGATCAGAGCCGAACCCAAGTGCACGCAAAAGAACCGTAACGGGCAGTTTCCGAGTACGATCTATTCTGACATATACGACATCTTTGGCGTCTGTTTCATATTCAAGCCAAGCGCCGCGGTTCGGAATTACAGTAGCTGTAAATCCTTTTTTTCCGTTTTTATCAAGTTTTCCACTAAAATATACGCTCGGAGAACGTACTAACTGAGAAACGATTACACGTTCTGCCCCATTGATGACAAACGTTCCCGTTTCAGTCATGAGTGGAAAATCACCCATAAAAACATCTTGGTCTTTTACTTCGCCTGTTTCTTTGTTTACAAGACGTACTTTAACACGCAATGGTGCAGAATATGTAACGTCTCGCTCTTTCGATTCCGCAACAGAATACTTTGGTTCGCCAAGGCTGTAATCAATAAATTCTAGTGATAGGTTACCAGTAAAGTCTTCAATCGGTGAAATATCCTGGAACATTTCACGCAATCCCTCATCAAGAAACCATTGATATGAAGAGGTTTGGATTTCAATAAGATTTGGTAATTCTAAAACTTCACTGATTCGTGCGTAACTTCTTCGTTGGCGGTGTCGTCCATACTGAACTAGTTGACCTGTCAACTGATTCACCCCTCAAATCAAGCGTTTTTATAAAACATATATTTTGGTCTTATGTAAGGACAAAAGAGATCCTTCATCAGACAAAAAAAGAAAAAGGGTTTTTATTCTTAAAAAACCACATTTTCACATTTTGACTATTATTTTGTCATCTTTTCCGTCTCAAACCGATTTTATACTAATAAAATAAGTATTTTCAGGAATAATTCGGAAAATATTATGATGGCATTTTATAATGCTAACACACTTGACAAATTCAAGTCAACTATTTTACTGCCCTAATAATAAAATAACCTTTCGACTTGTCAATCGTTTCTACTGTGGTAAATAACTCTTTTAATTTTTCAATCGCAGAAGGTGCACCTTGCTTCTTTTGAATAACAACCCAAAGTTCACCATAGGCGACTAAATGCTCATGACTTTGTTTAAAAATAGCATGAACTGTCTTTTTACCTGCTCTAATAGGAGGATTTGTTAAAATAGCAGCAAAGTTTGATTCCTTCACATTTGTCAAAGTATCACTTTCATAAATATCAACATTGCGTACTGAATTTTGCTCGGCATTATTCTTCGCTAGTTCTATAGCCCGTTCGTTGACATCAATCATATGTACAATGCGTTCTGGATAATCTTTTGCTATTGAAAGGCCAATTGGACCGTAACCGCATCCTACATCTAGAATAGGTCCGTCCACTTCAGGCATTTTAAAAACATCTATTAATACGCGGGAGCCAAAATCTACTTCCTTCTTCGAAAATACTCCATTATCCGTTTTAAAACGAAATAACTGATTCCTTAAGGTAAATTCCCAATATTTCGGATCACTTTGAACCTTTTGGGTACGGGAATAGTAATGTTCAGACAATAAGCTCACCTCCTGAGGAGTGTTAATTAATGAGGCTATCGAGGAAAAAAATCTATCCAGCTTTAGCACTAAGGGTACTTCCGCTTTTAAATAAGTCAAAAAAAGCTCGCTTATACAGCGAGCTTTCCTATAAGGTTATTACTTAACTTCAACGTTAGCTCCAACTTCAGCAAGCTTAGCTTTAAGTTCTTCAGCTTCTTCTTTAGATACGCCTTCTTTAACAGGCTTTGGTGTGTTGTCAACAAGATCTTTTGCTTCTTTAAGACCAAGACCAGTGATTTCACGTACTGCTTTGATAACTTTAATTTTTTGATCTCCAGGGCTAGCAAGGATTACATCAAATTCAGTTTGCTCTTCAACAGCTGCAACAGCCGCGCCACCCATTGCTACTGGAGCAGCAGCAGTTACGCCGAATTCTTCTTCGATTGCTTTTACTAGGTCGTTAAGTTCTAAAACAGTCATAGATTTAACTGCTTCAATGATTTGTTCTTTAGTCATTTTAATTTTCCTCCTTAGTTTTCATTCCGTTATTTTTAAGCGATAAGTTCTAACTTACGCGCCTTGTTCTTCTTTTTGTTCTGCAACTGCCTTTGTAACAAGAGCAAGGTTGCGGATTGGAGCTTGTAGTACGCTGAGTAGCATAGAAAGCAATCCTTCGCGTGAAGGTAATTCTGCAAGTGCTTTAACCTCTTCAACTGTTGCTACATTGCCTTCGATTACACCAGCTTTAATTTCAAGTGCATCATGCTTTTTCGCAAAGTCGTTAAGAATTTTTGCAGGTGCTACTACATCTGCTGTGCTGAACGCAATTGCGTTCGGACCAGTTAATGCTGCATTTAACTCTGAAAGTTCAGCTGCATCAGCCGCACGACGAGTCATAGAGTTTTTGTAAACTTTGAAGTCGATACCAGCTTCACGAAGTTGCTTACGAAGTTCAGTTAATTCAGCAACAGTTAGTCCACGGTAGTCAACTACGATTGTTGAAACACTAGCTTTTAACTTAGCTGTTATTTCATCAACGATTTGAATCTTTTGTTCAATTACGCTGCTCATCTTTACACCTCCTGTAGATTCTCTACATTTATACCAGGCAAAGTAAAACCTCCACATCAAAGGAAAGACATGGAGGTGCATACAATAGCCGAATGATTCAGCCGATTATCGCATTACCTCGGCAGGATATTAAGCTAATAAGCCCCTGCTGTCTTCAGTACAAATGTTTATATTTTAAACAACAAAATAGATTATATAAAATGTATCTATATTTGTCAATTGGTAAAAAATTACTTAACTGTAACGGATGAAGGATCAACCTTCACACCAGGTCCCATTGTTGAAGTAACAGTAACGTTCTTCATGTATGTTCCCTTTGCAGCTGCAGGCTTAACTTTGATCATTGTTTCGAATACTGTTTTGAAGTTCTCAACAAGTTTTTCGTTTTCGAAAGATGATTTACCGATTGGAACGTGGATGTTTCCAGCTTTATCAACACGGTACTCAACTTTACCTGCTTTAATTTCATTAATAGCTCTAGTTACATCAAATGTAACAGTACCAGTTTTAGGGTTTGGCATTAAACCTTTTGGTCCTAATGTACGACCAAGCTTACCAACTTCACCCATCATGTCAGGAGTAGCTACGATTACATCAAAATCAAACCAACCTTGTTGGATTTTAGTGATGTATTCTGCATCGCCAACATAATCTGCACCAGCAGCTTCTGCTTCTTTCACTTTTTCACCCTTAGCAAATACTAATACGCGTTGAGTCTTACCAGTTCCATTCGGAAGTACTACAGCACCACGAATTTGTTGGTCAGCTTTCTTAGGGTCTACTCCTAAACGGAATGCAACTTCTAATGTCGCATCAAATTTAGCGTAGTTTGTTTGCTTTGCAAGTTCGATTGCTTCAGTTACTGGGTAAGCTTTAGTGTTATCAACAAGCTTAGCAGCTTCTAAATACTTTTTACCTTTTTTAGCCATTTTTATTTCCTCCTAGATTGTGGTTTTAACGGAATAACCTTTTGCAGGAATTACCTCCCACGAATAAAGGTTGCGTAGATAACGCAACCCCCTTCATTACAAAAAACAGTTTGCATGGATTAGTCTTCGATAACGATTCCCATGCTGCGAGCAGTACCTTCAACCATGCGCATTGCTGCTTCAACGCTTGCAGCGTTTAGGTCAGGCATTTTCTGTTCCGCAATCTCGCGTACTGTATTACGCTTAACTGTTGCTACCTTATTACGGTTTGGTTCACCAGAACCAGACTGGATTCCAGCTGCTACTTTCAAAAGAACTGCAGCAGGAGGAGTTTTCGTAATAAATGTAAATGAACGGTCTTCAAAAACCGTGATTTCAACAGGAATGATTAATCCAGCTTGATCTGCTGTACGAGCGTTAAACTCCTTACAGAATCCCATGATATTAACACCGGCTTGACCTAGTGCAGGACCAACTGGTGGTGCAGGATTCGCTTTACCAGCAGGGATTTGTAATTTAACAACTTTAATTACTTTTTTAGCCACGAGACACACCTCCTTAAAGTCCGTGATGTGGTAATAGGGTGTTTGCCCTCCCACTCAGGTATCTGTCTTTATATAAAGATAAAGATCTTATCAAAAGTCTAGTCTCACAGGAGACATACTGACCTATGAAATATTACCACTTTTTAAAAGTGATTTCAAGTTTTTTTCAAATTACTATTTATATTTCTTAAATTTACAACTTCTCAATCTGCGAAAACTCTAGTTCTACCGGGGTGTCACGACCAAACATATTAACAAGAACTTTAAGTTTCGCCTTGTCTTTGTCCATCTCTTCAACAGATCCTGTAAAGTTTGTAAATGGACCTTCTTTCACTCGTACCGTTTCACCGATTTCATAATTAACATCGATGCGTTTTTCATCCACACCCATGCGTTTTAGAATTCCGACCACTTCTTCAGGAAGAAGTGGGGTTGGTTTGGATCCAGCTCCAGCAGAACCAACAAATCCAGTTACACCAGGAGTATTCCGGACAACATACCAAGAATCATCTGTCATGACGATTTCAACAAGAACATAACCAGGGAATACTTTTCGTTTAACCACTTTCGTTTTTCCATTTTTAATTTCAGTTTCTTCTTCTTCAGGTACTACGACACGGAAAATCTTATCCGTCATACCCATTGATTCAACACGTTTTTCTAAATTCGCTTTTACTTTATTCTCATAACCTGAGTAAGTATGTAATACATACCAATTCTTTTCCATTCAAGAGGACTAAGCGTCCATCCCTCCCCGTACTTTCATAAAAAAATTATTTTTTCCAAATGAAAAAACCCGTTAGACGGGCTTTACATGAAAATTCCTGTATTATTCACCATTATACCATGAAATACCTATTATTATTCAAGGATTACCCGAATCAATTCTGAAATCCCTAAATCTATTACACCAAAAAATATTGCAAAAAAAGCAACTGTTGTTAAAACAGTAATGGTATAGCGAGTTAGTTCCTTACGCTTTGGCCAACTAACTTTTCTCATCTCACGGAAAACATCACTGAAGAATTTCTTTAAGCGTTGCATATCTGAACCCTCCAACTATCGGAATAACATTGCTAGTATGAATAAAAAATTACTTTGTTTCTCGGTGGATTGTATGGGAGGCGCATGTTTTGCAATACTTCTTCAATTCCAATCGTTCTGATTGCAGCTGATTTGCATTGGTTGAGTAATTGCGTGATCCACAGTCAACACATGCCAGAATAACCTTTTTACTCATAATGTGTCACCTTCATTATCCATCTTTTTTATCCTTAAAAATGTAACATGACCCCTAATTAATGTCAACTGTATATGTTAGCGTATTCATACAAATGACATAGTTTTCAAAATTAAAGACTAAACTCTCTAATTTCTAAATACCGTTCTAATTTCCTTTTCACACGTTGCAGGGCATTATCAATTGATTTAACATGACGATTGAGTTCTTCTGAGATTTCTTGATATGATTGTCCATCAAGATATAACGCCAAAACCTTTCGCTCCAAGTCGCTTAATAATTCAGTCATTTTAACTTCTATGTGGTCAAATTCTTCTTGATTAATAATCAATTCTTCTGGATCAAGAACCTTTGTTCCAGAAAGCACATCCATTAATGTGCGGTCTGATTCTTCATCATAGATAGGCTTGTCCAATGAAACATAGGAATTTAATGGTATATGCTTTTGCCTTGTTGCCGTTTTAATCGCAGTGATGATTTGTCTGGTGATACACAACTCTGCAAACGCTTTAAAAGAGGTTAGTTTGTCTTCACGAAAATCACGAATTGCCTTATAAAGTCCAATCATTCCTTCTTGAACAATATCTTCTTTATCTGCCCCGATTAGGAAGTAGGACCTTGCCTTTGCACGTACAAAATTTCGATATTTGTGGATTAAATAATCCAAAGCCTCACTATTACCCTGGTGCACTTGATCTACAATTTCCTCATCTTCCATTGATAAAAATAGCTCGTTGCTTTTTTCCCCGAAGTCTGTACCCAATTAAGATCCCCCTCCACCGAACAAGCATAGATAGTATTATTATACTGTCGAAAACTTTTGAACGTCAACGCTTACTTTTCACCTCTGCGCCATTTTTCAAAAATTTCTGCCACTTCGTTACTAATCGGTATTTTTGAGACTGGTCTTTTTTCTTGAATTTTTTTTACCTTTTTTTCTATTCCCTTTTCTATAGAGGACATCTCAATAAGCAGTTCTCGAGCGGATTTCCTTAGGGCGCCTTGTCCAAAAATAGCCCATTGTTCTGTAAAATCAGAAGTAGCCACATGGATTTGCGTTCTTCGATTATTTAAGGTAATCGCCAATCTTTCAATCCGCTCATCTGCTGTTTCATTTTCTTTCGTAAAAATAACCTCTACTTTATGGTTCCTATACTTCTTCTCTGTTCCTTGTACATAGTAGGCGTCAAATACTACAATGACATGATAACCAGAATATGCTTGATATTCTGCCATCCTTTCTACTAAACGATCCCGGGCCGCTGGCAAATCGTGGTCCCTTAGTGCCCTTAGTTCCGGCCATGCCCCAATAATGTTATAACCGTCGACAAGCAAGATATCCATTTCTATCCCTCTAGAGGATGCCGCCTGCGGTATACCTCATACATTAGTAACGCTGCTGCAACAGACGCATTTAATGATGTTACCTTTCCAGCCATCGGCAGGTTAATAAGGAAATCACATTTATCTCTAACTAGACGTCCCATTCCTTTACCTTCGCTCCCAATCACAAGCCCAAGTGGCATCGTACCATCAAATTGTCGATAATCCTGTTTTCCACTTGCGTCGGTACCTGCTATCCAAATACCGCGCTCCTTTAATTCATCAATGGTTCTTGCCATATTTGTAACACGTACAACTGGGATATGTTCGATGGCACCTGTTGACGCTTTTGCTACTGTAGCGGTTAATCCAACCGCTCTTCGTTTTGGAATAATAATTCCATGGGCCCCAACTGCATCTGCTGTACGCATAATGGATCCTAGATTATGGGGATCCTCGATCTCATCTAATAACAAGAAGAAAGGAGGTTCGTTCTTCTTATCTGCAGCTGCAAATAAATCATCTAACTCTGCATATTGGTAGGCTGCAACATAAGCAAGAACCCCTTGATGATTTTCATCGGATATCTGGTCAATTTTCTTCTTTGGGACAAATTGAACGATAACATTGGCTTCTTTCGCTAATTGAATTAGCGGCTGCATCTGACCACGCTGGGAGGATTCTGCAATCAATATTTTATTAATATCCCTTTCTGACCTTAGTGCCTCCATAACTGGATTTTTCCCAATGATATAATCCTTGTTTTCATTCATTCGCTTATTCCTCCTTTCTTATCTTCAACAAATTCAAAGGACTTCAAGATAAGTTCTTCTAGTCGTTCTATTTTCTCATTTAAATACAAAAATCCCATTAGCGCTTCAAAAGCAGTACTATAATGATAGGTTTGAACATCCGTATTTTTTGGAACTGTTCCAGATTTAGCATTGCGTCCGCGCATAACCACAGCCAACTCTTCCTCTGACAGGAGTTTTTCATCCATCATGCTAAATAGCACTCGGCACTGTGCTTTTGCAGAAACATACTTTGTTCCCTCACGGTGAAGATGGTTCGGCTTAACCTTCCCGCTTTGCAGGAGGTGACGCCTGACATAAATCTCATAAACAGCGTCACCTACATAAGCTAGCGCAAGACTATTCAATTGATTGGCGTTTACTTTTTCTTGGTAATCAAGCATGAATTAGCCTCTTTTCCATCTTGTACCCTGAGGAGTATCTTCTAAAATAATATTCATTTCCTTTAATTGATCTCTAATCTGGTCAGAAAGTTGGAAGTTACGGTCTTTACGAGCCTGAATTCTTTTTTCTATAAGGGCATCTATTTCTTCATCTAACATTTCAGTTGTATCAAAACTTAGGCCTAATACACTAAATAGTTCCTCAAATTGATTGGTAAATTTATCAATGACTTCTAATGAGGTATTTTTTTCCAATAAATAATAATTGGCAAGCTTCGAAAGATCAAATAGGACGGAAATGGCTTTTGCAGTATTAAAATCATCATCCATCGCTTTAATAAACTCTTCTTGTAAAACAGCTATTTTCTCAAGCCATTCATGATTATTATTTGTTAAATCTGTACTTGATTCCTTGCGATGCTTTAGATTTTGATAGGAAGTTGTTATACGCTCAAAGGCTGCCTTTGTGCTTTCCAATAACTCCTCGCTGTAGTTGATTGGATTACGGTAATGAACCGACAGCATAAAGAATCGTAACACCTGTGGATTATGCGCCTTGATAATGTCATGGACAAGTACAAAGTTCCCAAGGGATTTTGACATCTTTTCATTATCAATATTAATATATCCATTATGCATCCAATAGCGGGCAAAGGTTTTTCCAGATAGCGCCTCAGATTGAGCAATTTCATTTTCATGGTGCGGGAAAGTTAAATCCTGACCGCCGGCATGAATATCAATGGTTTCCCCAAGGTATTTTTTTGCCATCGCTGAGCACTCTATATGCCATCCCGGGCGACCAATTCCCCAAGGACTTTCCCAGTAGATTTCTCCCTCTTTTGCTGCTTTCCATAATGCAAAGTCTAAATCATCCTGTTTCTTTTCACCAATCTCGATTCTAGCACCAACCTGCAGGTCATCAATCGATTGATGAGAGAGTTTCCCGTAATCATCAAAATTTCTTGTCCGGAAATAGACATCTCCTTCTGATTCATACGCGTAGCCTTTTTCAATGAGTTGTGCAATAAAATCAATGATAATATCCATGTTTTCCATTACACGAGGATGGATATCCGCTTGTTTGCAGCCTAATGCTGATACATCTTCAAAATAGGCATTAATGAAACGGTCAGCAATGGTTGGGACATCCTCTCCAAGCTGATTAGCGGCGCGGATTAATTTATCATCTACATCCGTAAAGTTAGATACATATTGGATGTCGTATCCTCGGTATTCAAAATAGCGGCGAACGGTATCAAAAACAATTGCCGGGCGTGCATTACCGATATGAATATAATTATAGACAGTCGGACCACAAACATACATTTTTACTTTTCCTTCTTCAAGAGGGACAAATTCTTCTTTTCTTCGGGTTAATGTATTATAAAGCTGAATGGCCATTTACTTTAGTCCTTTCTTTTTTCAATTCAATTAACTCTTCTTTCAAATCAATCAGTTCAATTTGCATCTCTCTAATCCGATCTGCAATAGGGTCAGGAAGGTTGCAATGATCTAGGTCTCTCGTTATTTTCTTTCCATCTTGAATCACTACCCTGCCTGGAACTCCAACAACCGTTGAATTAGGAGGTACTTCCTTTAAAACAACGGAACCTGCACCAATTTTTGAGTTTTCACCAATCGTTATGGAACCAAGAACCTTTGCGCCTGTCGCAATTAATGCATTATCTTTTATCGTTGGATGACGTTTACCTTTCTCTTTTCCCGTTCCTCCAAGTGTTACACCTTGAAACACTGTTACGTTATCACCAATTTCACAGGTTTCTCCAATAACAACACCCATACCGTGATCTATAAAAAATCTCCTGCCTATTTTTGCACCAGGATGAATTTCAATACCTGTGAAGAAGCGACTAATCTGAGAAATTACCCGTGCAAGGAAATAAAACTTCTTTTTAAAAAATGCATGCGCAATGCGGTGGGCCCAAATGGCGTGTAGGCCTGAATATGTTAGAACTACTTCTAAGTAACTTCTCGCTGCCGGGTCTTGCTCAAAAACAACTTCAATATCCTCCTTCATCCTTTTAAACATTGTTCATTTCCCCCTTATTGATTTAGCTTTGGCTAATTTAGGCTCCTCTACGTTGTTATTTACTTGTTTTTGAAAAAATAAAAAACGCCCCTGTCATAACGACAGAGACGCTTAGGCGTGGTTCCACTCTGATTAGACCGATAGGCTCACAAACATGCAGCATACATTGGTCTCACTCTACCTGTTAACGGAAAAGGTTCCGCTCATATCTACACAGATTTTTCATCTTTTCGAAATGAGACTCAGAGGTGCATTTTCAAATAAGAGAGGCTTAAACCACTTTCAGCCGGTGATGGTTTTCTCTTTAAAGCATCATATTCTACTTTTCCTCTTCAACATTTTTTCATATAAAAAGGTTTATTGCTTTTACTATATTACATTTTTGTGCGAATGTTAACCAATAATTTTTTTAATTCTATTTTGAACTTTTGCTTTTCCTAAAAGTTCGATGGCTTGAGGTAGATCTGGACCATGTGTTTGACCGGAAACAGCTGCCCGAATTGGCATAAACAGATTTTTACCTTTTTGCCCTGTCGATTTTTGTACTGCCTTCATCGCACCCTTTATTTCGTCGGCTTTAAAATTTTCCAGCTTTTCAAGTTCTTCAGAAAATGCTTTTAGTACTTCTGGAACTGTCTCCCCTGTTAACACTTCCTTGGCATCCTCTTCGTATTCTGCTTCCTCTTTAAAAAACATATCCGAAAGCTCTACAATCTCTGCACCAAAGCTCATTTTTTCCTGTAACAATGAAACTAAACTCTTTGCCCATTGATGCTCTTCATCAGTTAAGTTCTCACTTAACCGTCCTGCTTTCACTAGATGTGGCAAGGACAACTTTAATACTGTATCAACATCAATTTTTTTCATATATTGGTTGTTCATCCATGTAAGCTTATTTGTATCAAATAAAGCAGGTGACTTAGATAAGCGATTGGCATCAAAAATGTTAATAAACTCGTCTTTTGAATAAATCTCTTCTTCACCTGATGGAGACCAGCCCAGTAAAGTAATAAAGTTAAATAAGGCTTCTGGCAGATAGCCTAATTCTTCATATTGCTCGATAAATTGAATAATCGATTCATCTCGCTTACTTAACTTCTTTCTGCTTTCATTGACAATTAGAGTCATGTGACCAAAGATGGGCGGCTCCCAGCCTAATGCTTCATAAACCATAAGCTGCTTAGGAGTGTTGGAGATATGATCATCTCCTCGAAGTACATGGGATATTTTCATTAAATAATCATCGATCGTTACCGCAAAATTATAAGTTGGTGTCCCATCCTTTTTAATGATGACCCAATCGCCCATTCCTTCAGACTCAAAGGATACAGTCCCTTTTACCATATCATCAAAAGTGAAGGTTCTTCCTTCTGGTACCAATATTCGAATACTTGGCTCGCGGCCTTCACTTTCTAATTTTGCACGTTCCTCGGCAGTTAAGTGACGGCATTTTCCAGAATAATGAGGAGTCTCGCCCCTTTCTGTCTGCTCTTCCCGCTCAGCTTCTATTTCAGCTTCTGTGCAGTAGCATTTATAGGCATGACCGTTCTCTAGTAATTGATTGTAGTAGATCTGATAAATATCATTTCTTTCCGATTGTCTATAAGGACCATATTCACCACCGACATCAACACTTTCATCCCAATCCATACCCAACCATTTAAGGTACTTTAATTGGCTTTCTTCTCCGCCAGCAATATTCCTCTTCTTATCTGTATCTTCAATACGAATAATAAACTTGCCGCCTTGATTGCGTGCAAACAAATAATTAAATAATGCTGTACGGGCATTCCCAATATGTAAATGTCCAGTAGGACTTGGAGCATACCTTACACGAACTTCATTTGACATATTCATGCCTCCATATACCTTTGATTTTCTATATCTGATTTATTTTACCATTGTGTTTTTCAGCAATAAAGTTATTTCTTTTTTAACAACACTACGGCCTGTGAGGCGATTCCTTCACCACGGCCTGTAAAGCCTAGTTTCTCTGTTGTGGTAGCCTTCACATTGATTTGTTCAGGTGATGCATTGAGTAACTCAGCAATTCTCTCTTTCATTTGCTGGATATAAGGAGCCATCTTTGGCTTTTGGGCAATGATTGTACAATCCGCATTGACCAATTCATATCCTCTATCTTTGACAAGCTGCCATACATGCTCCATAAGCTTTGCTGAATCCGCGTCTTTAAATTCCGGATCTGTATCAGGAAAATGCCTGCCAATATCGCCTTCTCCAATTGCTCCAAGACATGCATCCGTGATGGTATGCAATAACACATCTGCATCTGAATGACCCAGCAGTCCTTTTTCATATGGGATCGTAATGCCGCCTATAATCAGCGGACGCCCCTCCGTTAATTGGTGTACATCAAAGCCTTGTCCGATACGAAACATATTCAAAAACTCCCTTGTCTTTTCTTTACTATTGCTTCTGCAAAAAATAAGTCTTCCTGCGTGGTAAGCTTGATGTTATCATAATCCCCCTCAACCATCGTGACTGGATGAGAGATTCGCTCAACCAAACTTGAATCATCTGTACCAATATAGCAATCCTTCACTGCCTTTTCATATGCCCTATACAAAAGGGAAAAATGAAAAGCTTGTGGGGTTTGAACAGCCCACAAGCTAGATCTTTCGACAGTTGCCATTACCATATGATCACGTACTGTTTTCATGGTATCTTTTGCTGGCACTCCAATGATTGCTGCACCTGTTATTTGTGCTGTATCTAGTAATCGGTGAATATGTTTCTTGAGAATAAAAGGACGAGCGGCATCATGAACAAGTATAATTCCATCGCTTTTCACTGCTTTTAATGCATAATAAATGCTATCCTGACGTTCTTTTCCACCTGGAACTAAGGCAAGCACTTTCTTTATCTGATACTTCTCTAGTAAGGATTTGAACTCCTCTTCATCCTGTGGATGTATAGCTAAAATGATGCCTTCACATAATTCATCTTCTTCAAATACTCTTAAGGTATGAATAATTACAGGTATATGATTTAGTTCTAATAGAAGCTTATTTTTTCCTGCTCCCATTCTCTTTCCCTGACCCGCCGCCGGGATAATGACTTGATAAGTCATAGTAAAACTCCTATCTATCTGTCTAGCTGCAGCGCCTAGGAAAAATTGAACTTCCTTTTCCCAAGGCACTGCAGCTTTTTGGCTAAAGTGCCTTTTCCAGTAATTTTGGTTTTGCAAATATCATTCTTCCTGCAGAAGTCTGAAGAACACTCGTAACAAGAACATCAATTCTTTTTCCGATATATTCTCTTCCCTCTTCAACCACAATCATGGTTCCATCATCTAGGTATGCTACTCCTTGGTGATATTCCTTACCATCCTTGATTACTTGGACAGATAACTCTTCACCAGGCAGTACCACCGGTTTTACAGCATTAGCCAGATCATTGATATTCAAAACAGAAACATTCTGTAATTCACATACTTTATTAAGATTAAAGTCATTTGTAACAAGCATGCCGTTCGTAATCTTTGCTAGTTTCACTAACTTGCTGTCCACTTCTTGTATTTCATCAAAATCGCCTTCATAAATCTCTACTTTAATCGCAAGTTCCTTTTGAATACGATTGAGGATATCCAATCCACGTCTCCCACGGTTTCGTTTTAGAACATCCGAGGAATCTGCAATATGCTGTAATTCCTCAAGCACAAAACGAGGAATGACAATCGTTCCTTCTAAAAATCCTGTTTGACAGATATCCGCGACACGTCCATCAATGATAACACTTGTATCTAGAATCTTTAGCGATTGACCTTCGGCTTTTTCTGTATCTTCTTCTCCAGACTTCTTCTTTCCACGGCTTCCAAAGAGATTTAAGAGCTCATCTCTCTTTTTAAATCCTACCTGAAAGCCAAGGTAACCAAACAATAATGTCAGCAAAATAGGGGCAACAGCATTTAGGATAGGTACTTGAACAGCATTAAGAGCGAAACCAATTAAAAAGGCTACTAATAGGCCAAAAATTAAACCTATACTGCCAAAAATCACATCAGTTACCGGGATTTTCACCAGTGAATCTTCCGCCCATTTAATAAACTCAAGCACATAATCTACTGCCCAAAAAGTAATAAGATAAAAAATAATTGCACCTATAATAGCCGCGACATATGAGTTACTGATTATTGGAATGTCATCAAAATTAATTAATTTTAGCAATTGTGGAATCAACAATATTCCAAGGGTACCCCCGGTTATGAGAAAACAGGCTTGCACAATACGTTTTAACATTCCTTCACCTCCTCTACTCATTATAAACATATTCCCAAAAATGAAACCTTTGTTTGATGATTATTTTTTATCAAATAATAAGTATTCAGGCATATTAACCACATTATAAGTATTATATATTTTTACTTCATAGGGTAGCATTGGGAAAATCCTCTGTCAAACAAACGCAAATTTTTTAAAGAGACCTATAACTGTCTTTCCGTATATAGCCGCTCTTTAATTAATTTCAATCCCTCCTTAATCTTTTTTGCTCGGATCTCTCCGATTCCTTCAACATCATCTAGTTCTTCAACGGTAGCAGCAATGATGTTTGAAAACTCACCAAAGCTTGTAATAATGTTTTCTATGATTACAAGGGGCAAGCGCGGAATTTTGTTAAGTATCCGATAACCCCGTGGATGCTTATTTTCATCCAGCGGTATGTAGCCTTGGTACCCCATTAGTTTCAATATAACTGTATCATCTAATGTTCCATTACTCGTTAAGGCCTGCATTCGTTTGAGTACATCCTTTGCTTTGACATTTCTATCAAATGCATAATCCTTAATAATATTTGATGTCTCTTCTTCTAGGTCTGTCAGGATTTCGTTCATTTGCAGACGTATAAGCCTGCCCTCTGTACCTAGTTCATTTAGATAGGTTATGAGTTCATTTTTAATTTTAAGAACCATTTCAAATCGATGAAGGACGAGAAGGAAATCATTGTAGGTTACTGATTCCTCAAACTCTAGGATACTTAAACTGGCAATACTTCTTTCAAGGACTGCTTTATACTTTTCGAGCATTTGTATGGCCTGATTTGCTTTTGTTAAGATGACAGATATATCTTTCAAGGCATAGCGAAAATTGCCTTGATATAAGGTTATGACATTTCGCCTTTGAGAAATGGCAATCACTAGTGCTTTTGTTTGTCTGGCAACCCGTTCAGCAGTCCTATGGCGCATACCTGTTTCAGATGCAGATATTTCAGAATCTGGAACAAGTTGGGCATTTGCAATAAGAATGGTATTACCCTGTTCATTTAGAATGATTGCACCGTCCATTTTTGCTAATTCATATAAATAACTAGGCGAAAAGGGACAATTAATTTGAAAGCCGCCATCCACGATGCTTTTGACCTTTTCATTGTAACCAACAACAATTAGCCCACCGGTATTAGCCCTTAGTACATTATCGATACCTTCACGAATCGGTGTACCTGGGGCAAGAAACTGTAAAACTTCGCTTACGGTTTGTTCACCCAGCCTTCTATTTTCCATCTTTTACACTCCCAACGCTGCTTTTAAGGCTTCAGCTACAGTAGACACGCCGATAAGTTCTATCCCTCTCGGACTTTGCCAGCCGCCTAGATTATTTGCAGGTAAGATAACCCGTTCAAAACCTAATTTTGCGGCTTCCTGCACACGCTGTTCAATTCTAGAGACTCTTCTTACTTCTCCTGTTAACCCAACCTCACCAATAATACAATCTGTTGCCCTTGTAGGTTTATCACGGAAACTCGAGGCAATGCTTACAGCAATCGCTAAATCGATGGCGGGTTCATCTAGCTTTACTCCCCCTGCCACTTTTAGATAGGCATCTTGGTTCTGAAGTAACATACCCATCCGCTTTTCTAAAACTGCCATTAAGAGCGGAACTCGATTATGATCAATCCCTGTTGCCATTCTTCTTGGATTCCCAAAGCTTGTCGGAGAAATTAATGCCTGGATTTCAACAAGTACCGGACGGGTGCCTTCCATTGAAGCCACAACAGTTGAACCCGCTGCACCTTGTGATCTCTCTTCGAGGAAAATTTCTGATGGATTTGCAACCTCCTCAAGTCCAAACTCTTTCATTTCGAAGATTCCCATTTCATTCGTCGAACCAAAACGATTCTTGACAGCACGTAGAATTCGATACGTATGGTGTCTTTCTCCTTCAAAATAGAGAACTGTATCTACCATGTGCTCAAGCAGTCTTGGTCCGGCAATGGATCCTTCTTTTGTTACGTGACCTACAATAAAGATAGCGATCCCTTTTGTTTTCCCTATTCTCATTAATTCAGAAGTACATTCCCGAACCTGTGAAACACTCCCAGGTGCTGACGTTACTTCCGGATGAAAAACGGTCTGGATTGAGTCAATAATCACAAAGCTTGGTTCTGTACTCTCAATGTTTCGGTTTATTTCATCCAAATTGGTCTCTGAATACACAAGAAGGTTTTCAGACTGTACTCCTAGTCTTTCAGCACGAAGTTTCGTTTGTCTTAAAGATTCCTCACCGGATATGTATAAGACCTTATTTCCTTTAATGGCAAGCTGTGAAGACACCTGCAAAAGGAGGGTAGATTTTCCGATACCGGGGTCCCCGCCAATTAAGACCAGTGATCCCTTTACCACTCCACCACCTAACACTCGATTAAGTTCAGTCAAATCAGTCAAGATCCTTGGTTCAGACAATGATTCAATCGCAGTAATCGGAGTAGGCTTGGATAATAGCGTGGAAACTCCCTGAGAATGGGCAAATGCTCCCCTTCTATTTCCACCTGTTACCTCAACTTCCTCCACCATTTTATTCCATTCTCCACAACCTGGACATTTTCCCATCCATTTAGCAGATTCATACCCACATTCCTGACAGATAAATTTCGTTTTCCGTTTAGCCATTTCTATCTACTCCTGACTCTAAATACAAAAAGAGGTACACGGTCGAGACTTATATCGTGTACCCCTTTTAGTTGTTCTTAAAAGTGATTATTGGTTATTTAGTTAGAGTCGTTTTTTCAGCCGTTCTAACTAGGAACTCACCATTATCAACATCAATTATAACATGCTGACCTGTTAATACTGTGCCTCTTAACAACTCTTCAGAGAGACGGTCTTCAATATGCTTTTGAATAGCTCTGCGTAATGGACGGGCACCGTATTCTGGGTCATAACCCTCGATAGATATTTTATCCTTAGCTGCATCTGTTAACTCTAAAGAAATATGCTGCTCTTTTAATCGTTTTACAAGTTGGTCAGATAATAGAGTAACAATTTCTCCAAGATGCTTCTTCTCTAAAGCGTGGAAAACAATGATCTCATCAATACGGTTTAAGAATTCAGGACGGAAGGCCTTTTTCAACTCTTCCATTACCTTACCCTTCATATCCTTATAATTCTGTTCTCCATCTTGAATATTAAAGCCAACGTACTTGTTGCGTTTTAAGGCTTCTGCTCCCACGTTTGAAGTCATAATGAGAACTGTATTACGGAAATCAACTGTTCTGCCCTTAGAATCCGTTAAACGACCATCCTCAAGGACTTGCAATAGGATATTAAATACATCAGGATGTGCCTTTTCAATTTCATCAAGCAGAATAACTGAGTATGGCTTTCTTCTAACCTTCTCCGTTAATTGCCCACCTTCTTCATATCCAACATATCCTGGAGGGGAACCAACTAAACGAGAAGTAGAATGTTTCTCCATGTATTCTGACATATCAATACGAATCATCGCGTCCTCATCACCAAACATTGCTTCGGCAAGTGCTCGTGCCAATTCAGTTTTCCCGACACCAGTAGGACCAAGGAAAACAAAAGAACCGATTGGACGTTTAGGATCTTTTAAGCCTGCTCTCGCACGTCGAACTGCTTTTGAAACAGCTTTAACCGCTTCCTCTTGACCAATTACACGGGAATGGAGGAGTTCCTCTAAATTAAGCAATTTAGTGGTTTCTGTTTGTGCAAGCTTCGAGACAGGTATTCCCGTCCAACTTGCAACGACACTTGCAATATCTTCAACAGTTACTTCACTATTTTCTTTTCCTTGCTTTTCTTTCCATGTTTTCTTCGTTTCTTCGAGTTGCTCACGAAGACGCTGTTCGGTATCTCTTAAAGATGCTGCTTTTTCAAATTCTTGGCTCTGAACAGCAGAATCCTTCTCTTTACGAACATCATCAAGCTTAACTTCCAATTCTTTTAAATTAGGCGGAGTTGTATAAGAACGTAAGCGAACCTTTGATCCCGCTTCATCTATTAAGTCAATCGCCTTATCTGGAAGGAAACGGTCAGAAATATAGCGATCAGATAACTTTACAGCAGCTTCAATTGCCTCATCTGTAATGGAAACACGGTGATGGGCTTCATAACGATCACGAAGACCTTCTAATATTCGGATTGACTCCTCAGCTGTTGGTTCATCAACACGAATTGGTTGGAAGCGGCGTTCTAGTGCCGCATCTTTTTCAATATATTTTCGATATTCGTCAAGGGTGGTGGCACCAATACATTGAAGTTCTCCACGGGCAAGGGATGGTTTTAAGATGTTGGAAGCATCAATCGCACCTTCTGCTCCCCCCGCTCCGATTAATGTGTGTAGTTCATCAATAAAGAGAATGATGTTACCTGCTTGGCGGATTTCATCCATTACCTTTTTTAAGCGATCTTCAAATTCACCACGATATTTCGTTCCCGCTACTACGGTACCCATATCTAAGGTCATAACACGCTTATCACGGAGAATTTCTGGAACTTCATTATTCACAATCTGCTGAGCAAGCCCTTCTGCAATAGCAGTTTTACCTACACCAGGCTCGCCAATTAATACAGGATTGTTTTTTGTACGGCGGCTTAATACTTCGATTACCCGCTGAATTTCTTTACTTCTGCCGATAACAGGATCCAGGCTGCCTTCTCTAGCAATAGCCGTAAGGTCTCTAGCAAGACTGTCAAGGGTTGGTGTATTTGCGCTTACAGAAGCACCTCCTTGATGTCCGCCTGACTCATTACTGCCTAATAATTGGAGTACCTGTTGACGTGCTTTATTTAAGCTCACCCCAAGGTTATTTAGAACTCTTGCTGCAACGCCTTCTCCTTCACGGATTAAACCGAGCAGGATATGCTCTGTTCCAACATATGAATGTCCCAGTTTTCGAGCTTCATCCATCGAAAGTTCAATAACCTTTTTCGCTCTAGGTGTGTAGTGAATCGTTTGCGATGCTTCTTGCCCTTTTCCTATTAACGATTCAACTTCCTTTTGGATTTTTTCTGAACCTAATCCAAGCCCATAAAGTGCTTTGGCTGCAATGCCTTCTCCCTCACGGACTAAGCCTAATAAAATATGTTCAGTACCGATATTGTTGTGTCCAAGTCTGATTGCTTCCTCTTGTGCTAAAGCTAATACCTTTTGGGCTCTCTCAGTAAAACGGCCAAACATCATATTCCATTCCTCCTCACCTTTTATCCTGCTCCATTTTTAGTCGTTCTCGAATTAATGCTGCTCGTCTTATATCTCTTTCATTTGCTCTTAAATGACCGCCTGCATATTGCTGTAAAAATCCAGGCTGTGTTAGAATCATCAATTCGTTTAATATATTCTTAGGCAAATGATCAATGTATCCCATATCAATTCCTAGGCGAACATCAGATAGGCATTTTGCCGCCTCTTTTGTTTCAATAATCCTGCAGTTGGATAATACGCCCAAAGATCGAAACACTCTATCTTCTAATTGTATGTTCGAAGTTTTGCGTAATGCTTCACGAGCGGACCTTTCTTGTGAAATTAACTGACTGACTACTCCCTTTAAGTCACGACAAATGTCTTCTTCTGATTTTCCAAGAGTAATTTGATTAGAAATTTGAAATATATTTCCGAGCGCCTCACTCCCTTCGCCGTAGATACCTCTTACAACCAATCCTAGTTGATTAATAGCCGGAATAATACGATTAATCTGCTGAGTCAAGATAAGCCCTGGCAAATGCATCATAACCGAAGCACGAAGACCGGTACCTACATTTGTGGGACAGCTTGTTAGATAACCATACTTTTCATCGAAACCAAAGTGAACAAAACTCTCAAGCCAATCATCCACTTCATTTGCTGCTGCCAAAGCTTCTTCCAATTGCAGCCCAGGAAACAAACACTGAATCCGAATGTGATCCTCTTCATTAATCATAATACTAACTTCTTCATTTTCGGTTAATAGTACAGCTCCATGTGGCGAATCCTCTGCTAGATTAGGACTGATCAAATGCTTTTCGACGAGAACCCTTTTTTGAAGAGGCTGAATTTCATCGATTTTTAGTAATTCCATTTGCCCAAACTTAGAAAAATTTGATTCTAGCAGTATTTCTTCCATTTTTGCAATAATGGCCTGTGCTTCTTCATGTGAAAATAAAGTTGGAAATTTGTAGTTTTCAAAGTTTCGGGCTAAACGGATTCGGGAACTAAGAACGATATCTGAATCAGGTCCCTCCTCGCTCATCCACGAGCTGACTGCTTGATTGATAAAACGTTCAAGCGACACGTTATTCCCCTCCCCTGCTGCTGCCCGGTAAATCTTTTTCGAGTGTACGAATTTCATCACGAATCTGAGCAGCTTTTTCAAATTCCTCTTGGTGAATTAACTCTTTTAATTCACTTTTAAGAGTTTCAATTTGTTTCTTTAGATGGATTCCTCCACCAATCCTTTTTGGTATTTTACCGCTATGTGACCAATTCCCGCTATGAAGTCTTCTTAAAACTGGAGGAAGTTGATCCTTAAATGTTTCATAGCACTGTGCACATCCAAAACGCCCCACCTTTATAAACTGTGAAAATGTCATTGAACATCCATTACATTGTAGAACTTCTTCCTGATGAAATGTATTTTGATTTTGCTTTTGAACAGTTGGATCAATATTTAGTAACCCTGCTAATAGGTTATTAAAAGTAAAGCCGGATCCCCCTGTAAACATGAACATCTCGCCCTTTTCTTGGGCACACTTTTCGCAAAGATTTACTTCGGTTTTTTCACCGTTGATGATTTTTGTAAAATGCAGTGCTGCAGGCCTTTGATTACATTCCTGGCAAATCATCTTTCATTTCACCTCTCTAGTTGGTATATATATTATTTATATTTCAATGATGTTAACATCGCTTTCAACATTCTTGCTCTTAATTCATCTCGGAATGGAAGATCAATATACAAGACAGAACGATCAATAACACTTAACATAATTTTTGCTTCTCGTTTTGTGATTATCTCCTCATGGACAAGTCTATATATAACATCTTCTGCCGTAGCTTGTGCAATACGATTATCAAAGAGTGATAGTAAATGGTCAATTAAGTCAATTAAATCATGGGACTGAACTTTCATGATTCGGATATACCCGCCTCCCCCACGTTTACTTTCTACGATATACCCTCGTTCAATGGTAAAGCGCGTATTAATGACATAATTGATTTGTGATGGAACACATTGAAATTTGTCAGCAATCTCACTTCGCTTTATTTCAACATGCTCCTGTTCACTCATTTCTAGCACTTGCTTTAAATACTTTTCAATAATATCGGAGATGTTTCTCATCTTCGCACCTCCCTGACTTTGACTATATTTGACTTTAATTATACTGAAAATTTTATGGAGTTGCAAACAACTGCTACTAATGATTTTCTCCATTTTTCGCAGGTGTGAAACCTGTTATATTTGTTTTTAGGAAATTAGTTTTGGGGTTTAGTCACTTGAGAGGGACCTTTGGTTACCTTTGTTTTTGGGAAACGTGGGTTGTGGGAATTAAAAAGGGACTTTGGTTTCCTTGTGTGCTGGGATGTTCGTGCTGTGGGAATCAAACTATGGTTCTGATTTCCCTTTCTAAAAAAGGTCTCTTCAAGGGAACCACTTTGGAGATATTGCAGAAAAACGATGAACGGTAACAATTCTGTGACTATTGTTCCCTCTTTCTATAAAAATGCTGCTGCAAGGGAACGATTCTCTGACTATTATGCCCTTTTTCTATAAAAATCCTGCTGCAGGGGAACGATTCTCTGACTATTGTTCCCTTTATCCATAAAAGCACCGCCTCATGGGCACGATTCTTCGACAAATATTGCGACAACACAAAAAAACACAACCTTAATCAGGTTGTGCTTCGTTTTGCCTGGCAACGTCCTACTCTCACAGGGACAAAGTCCCAACTACCATCGGCGCTGAGAAGCTTAACTTCCGTGTTCGGTATGGGAACGGGTGTGACCTTCTCGCCATTATTACCAGACCTATTTTTTCTCAAAGACATTTCCATTATACTGTCTTTCAGAGAAATTTCAAGAGGTTTTTGAAAAAAATCATTCCCTCAAAACTAGATAATTTCAGAAGAAGTTTGTAAAACGAGTTTCGCTTTTAAAAATTGGTTAAGTCCTCGAACGATTAGTATCAGTCAGCTCCACATGTTACCACGCTTCCACCTCTGACCTATCAACCTGATCATCTTTCAGGGTTCTTACTAGCTTGACGCTATGGGAAATCTCATCTTGAGGGGGGCTTCATGCTTAGATGCTTTCAGCACTTATCCCGTCCGCACATAGCTACCCAGCGATGCCTTTGGCAAGACAACTGGTACACCAGCGGTGCGTCCATCCCGGTCCTCTCGTACTAAGGACAGCTCCTCTCAAATTTCCTGCGCCCACGACGGATAGGGACCGAACTGTCTCACGACGTTCTGAACCCAGCTCGCGTACCGCTTTAATGGGCGAACAGCCCAACCCTTGGGACCGACTACAGCCCCAGGATGCGATGAGCCGACATCGAGGTGCCAAACCTCCCCGTCGATGTGGACTCTTGGGGGAGATAAGCCTGTTATCCCCGGGGTAGCTTTTATCCGTTGAGCGATGGCCCTTCCATGCGGAACCACCGGATCACTAAGCCCGACTTTCGTCCCTGCTCGACTTGTAGGTCTCGCAGTCAAGCTCCCTTGTGCCTTTACACTCTGCGAATGATTTCCAACCATTCTGAGGGAACCTTTGGGCGCCTCCGTTACTCTTTAGGAGGCGACCGCCCCAGTCAAACTGCCCACCTGACACTGTCTCCCACCCCGATAAGGGGTGCGGGTTAGAATTTCAATACAGCCAGGGTAGTATCCCACCGACGCCTCCACCGAAGCTGGCGCTCCGGTTTCTCAGGCTCCTACCTATCCTGTACAAGCTGTACCAAAATTCAATATCAGGCTACAGTAAAGCTCCACGGGGTCTTTCCGTCCTGTCGCGGGTAACCTGCATCTTCACAGGTACTATAATTTCACCGAGTCTCTCGTTGAGACAGTGCCCAGATCGTTACGCCTTTCGTGCGGGTCGGAACTTACCCGACAAGGAATTTCGCTACCTTAGGACCGTTATAGTTACGGCCGCCGTTTACTGGGGCTTCGATTCAGAGCTTCGCTTGCGCTAACCCCTCCTCTTAACCTTCCAGCACCGGGCAGGCGTCAGCCCCTATACTTCGCCTTGCGGCTTCGCAGAGACCTGTGTTTTTGCTAAACAGTCGCCTGGGCCTATTCACTGCGGCTCTTCGAGGCTATTCACCTCAAAAAGCACCCCTTCTCCCGAAGTTACGGGGTCATTTTGCCGAGTTCCTTAACGAGAGTTCTCTCGCTCACCTTAGGATTCTCTCCTCGCCTACCTGTGTCGGTTTGCGGTACGGGCACCTTTTATCTCGCTAGAGGCTTTTCTTGGCAGTGTGGAATCAGGAACTTCGGTACTATATTTCCCTCGCCATCACAGCTCAGCCTTTACGGTAAGCGGATTTTCCTACTTACCAGCCTAACTGCTTGGACGCGCATATCCAACAGCGCGCTTACCCTATCCTCCTGCGTCCCCCCATCACTCAAACGATAAAGAGGTGGTACAGGAATATCAACCTGTTGTCCATCGCCTACGCCTTTCGGCCTCGGCTTAGGTCCCGACTAACCCTGAGAGGACGAGCCTTCCTCAGGAAACCTTAGGCATACGGTGGACGGGATTCTCACCCGTCTTTCGCTACTCATACCGGCATTCTCACTTCTAAGCGCTCCACCAGTCCTTACGGTCTAGCTTCAACGCCCTTAGAACGCTCTCCTACCACTGACACCATACGGTGTCAATCCACAGCTTCGGTGTTACGTTTAGCCCCGGTACATTTTCGGCGCAGAGTCACTCGACCAGTGAGCTATTACGCACTCTTTAAATGGTGGCTGCTTCTAAGCCAACATCCTGGTTGTCTAAGCAACTCCACATCCTTTTCCACTTAACGTAAACTTTGGGACCTTAGCTGGTGGTCTGGGCTGTTTCCCTTTTGACTACGGATCTTATCACTCGCAGTCTGACTCCCACGGATAAGTCTTTGGCATTCGGAGTTTGTCTGAATTCGGTAACCCGATGAGGGCCCCTAGTCCAAACAGTGCTCTACCTCCAAGACTCTTACAACGTGAGGCTAGCCCTAAAGCTATTTCGGAGAGAACCAGCTATCTCCAAGTTCGATTGGAATTTCTCCGCTACCCACACCTCATCCCCGCACTTTTCAACGTGCGTGGGTTCGGGCCTCCATCCAGTGTTACCTGGACTTCACCCTGGACATGGGTAGATCACCTGGTTTCGGGTCTACGACCACATACTCATACGCCCTATTCAGACTCGCTTTCGCTGCGGCTCCGTCTCTTCAACTTAACCTTGCATGTAATCGTAACTCGCCGGTTCATTCTACAAAAGGCACGCCATCACCCATGAACGGGCTCTGACTACTTGTAGGCACACGGTTTCAGGATCTTTTTCACTCCCCTTCCGGGGTGCTTTTCACCTTTCCCTCACGGTACTGGTTCACTATCGGTCACTAGGGAGTATTTAGCCTTGGGAGATGGTCCTCCCAGCTTCCGACCGGATTTCTCGTGTCCGGCCGTACTCAGGATCCACTCAGGAGGGAACGAAGTTTCAACTACAGGGTTTTTACCTTCTATGACGGACCTTTCCAGATCGCTTCATCTACCCCGTTCCTTTGTAACTCCATGTTGAGTGTCCTACAACCCCAAGAGGCAAGCCTCTTGGTTTGGGCTATGTCCCGTTTCGCTCGCCGCTACTCAGGGAATCGCGTTTGCTTTCTCTTCCTCCGGGTACTTAGATGTTTCAGTTCCCCGGGTCTGCCTTCAATACCCTATGTATTCAGGTAAAGATACTGCTCCATTACGAGCAGTGGGTTCCCCCATTCGGAAATCTCCGGATCAAAGCTTACTTACAGCTCCCCGAAGCATATCGGTGTTAGTCCCGTCCTTCATCGGCTCCTAGTGCCAAGGCATCCACCGTGCGCCCTTTCTAACTTAACCTAAAAGGTTATTTTCTTCTTAATTACTTAAGAGAGAAAAACTAATGTGGCGATTCTCGGTTTTACTTTGACTTCTTCTTACGATTATCTAGTTTTCAAAGAACGATTAAAAAAAGCTTTGAGAGAATTGCTCCCTCAAAACTAAACAAACAAGTAACAGTCAACGTTTTATCAGTCCACAAGGACTGCATTATCCTTAGAAAGGAGGTGATCCAGCCGCACCTTCCGATACGGCTACCTTGTTACGACTTCACCCCAATCATCTGTCCCACCTTAGGCGGCTGGCTCCTTGCGGTTACCCCACCGACTTCGGGTGTTACAAACTCTCGTGGTGTGACGGGCGGTGTGTACAAGGCCCGGGAACGTATTCACCGCGGCATGCTGATCCGCGATTACTAGCGATTCCGGCTTCATGTAGGCGAGTTGCAGCCTACAATCCGAACTGAGAATGGTTTTATGGGATTGGCTAAACCTCGCGGTCTTGCAGCCCTTTGTACCATCCATTGTAGCACGTGTGTAGCCCAGGTCATAAGGGGCATGATGATTTGACGTCATCCCCACCTTCCTCCGGTTTGTCACCGGCAGTCTCCTTAGAGTGCCCAACTAAATGCTGGCAACTAAGAACAAGGGTTGCGCTCGTTGCGGGACTTAACCCAACATCTCACGACACGAGCTGACGACAACCATGCACCACCTGTCACTCTGTTCCCCGAAGGGAAACGTCCTATCTCTAGGAGTGTCAGAGGATGTCAAGACCTGGTAAGGTTCTTCGCGTTGCTTCGAATTAAACCACATGCTCCACCGCTTGTGCGGGCCCCCGTCAATTCCTTTGAGTTTCAGCCTTGCGGCCGTACTCCCCAGGCGGAGTGCTTAATGCGTTAGCTGCAGCACTAAAGGGCGGAAACCCTCTAACACTTAGCACTCATCGTTTACGGCGTGGACTACCAGGGTATCTAATCCTGTTTGCTCCCCACGCTTTCGCGCCTCAGCGTCAGTTACAGACCAGAAAGCCGCCTTCGCCACTGGTGTTCCTCCACATCTCTACGCATTTCACCGCTACACGTGGAATTCCGCTTTCCTCTTCTGTACTCAAGTCCCCCAGTTTCCAATGACCCTCCACGGTTGAGCCGTGGGCTTTCACATCAGACTTAAAGGACCGCCTGCGCGCGCTTTACGCCCAATAATTCCGGACAACGCTTGCCACCTACGTATTACCGCGGCTGCTGGCACGTAGTTAGCCGTGGCTTTCTGGTTAGGTACCGTCAAGGTACCGGCAGTTACTCCGATACTTGTTCTTCCCTAACAACAGAGCTTTACGACCCGAAGGCCTTCATCGCTCACGCGGCGTTGCTCCGTCAGACTTTCGTCCATTGCGGAAGATTCCCTACTGCTGCCTCCCGTAGGAGTCTGGGCCGTGTCTCAGTCCCAGTGTGGCCGATCACCCTCTCAGGTCGGCTACGCATCGTCGCCTTGGTGAGCCATTACCTCACCAACTAGCTAATGCGCCGCGGGCCCATCTGTAAGTGTCAGCGTAAACCGACTTTCAGCTTTTCCTCATGAGAGGAAAAGGATTATCCGGTATTAGCTCCGGTTTCCCGAAGTTATCCCAGTCTTACAGGCAGGTTGCCCACGTGTTACTCACCCGTCCGCCGCTAACCTTTAGGAGCAAGCTCCTAAAGATTCGCTCGACTTGCATGTATTAGGCACGCCGCCAGCGTTCGTCCTGAGCCAGGATCAAACTCTCCAAGAAAGTTGATATAGCTCATTTGTTACGTTGGCTTAGCTTTTATAAAAAGCTAAAAAATTGTTTGTTGACGTTCTTGTTTGTTTAGTTTTCAAAGAACAATATGTTGTCGCATCGGCGACTTAAATATCTTAACAAATGGAATGTAACATTGTCAACATATTTTTTCAGTTAATACTGTTGATTTCTTTCACTATCATGAAAAAAGTCTTGGTGGAGCCTAGCGGGATCGAACCGCTGACCTCCTGCGTGCAAAGCAGGCGCTCTCCCAGCTGAGCTAAGGCCCCATATTTATAATAGAAATGAATGGTCGGGAAGACAGGATTCGAACCTGCGACCCCTTGGTCCCAAACCAAGTGCTCTACCAAGCTGAGCTACTTCCCGTAAAATATGGCGCGCCCGAAAGGAGTCGAACCCATAACCTTCTGATCCGTAGTCAGACACTCTATCCAATTGAGCTACGGGCGCATTATTATACTACTTAATATCAAAAAATGGTGCCGAGGACCGGAATCGAACCGGTACGGTAGTCACCTACCGCAGGATTTTAAGTCCTGTGCGTCTGCCAGTTCCGCCACCCCGGCAATATTGGAGCGGAAGACGGGATTCGAACCCGCGACCCCCACCTTGGCAAGGTGGTGTTCTACCACTGAACTACTTCCGCATATATTGTAAGTTGCTTAACTATCATAAAAAACACAAGTGCGGGTGAAGGGAGTCGAACCCCCACGCCTTGCGGCGCCAGATCCTAAGTCTGGTGCGTCTGCCAATTCCGCCACACCCGCATATTAAATTTTATTTTGTTATTACAAAAAAACTTGGTGAGCCATGAAGGACTCGAACCTTCGACCCTCTGATTAAAAGTCAGATGCTCTACCAACTGAGCTAATGGCTCGTATAAGAATAATTTCCTAAACTAATATTGACATCGACAGATGTCCCACTTCAAAAAGAAGCATGGTGCCGGCGAGAGGACTTGAACCCCCAACCTACTGATTACAAGTCAGTTGCTCTACCAATTGAGCTACCCCGGCATAAATTGAATACTATTTTCACTATATGAAAAAAAATGGTGGAGGATGACGGGATCGAACCGCCGACCCTCTGCTTGTAAGGCAGATGCTCTCCCAGCTGAGCTAATCCTCCAAATATAGTACAGCCTGGCAACGTCCTACTCTCACAGGGACAAAGTCCCAACTACCATCGGCGCTGAGAAGCTTAACTTCCGTGTTCGGTATGGGAACGGGTGTGACCTTCTCGCCATTATTACCAGACTGTTTTTGAGGTTTCATTCCCTCAAAACTAGATAATCAGAAGAAGTGTGTAAAACGAGTTCGCTTTTAAAAATTGGTTAAGTCCTCGAACGATTAGTATCAGTCAGCTCCACATGTTACCACGCTTCCACCTCTGACCTATCAACCTGATCATCTTTCAGGGTTCTTACTAGCTTGACGCTATGGGAAATCTCATCTTGAGGGGGGCTTCATGCTTAGATGCTTTCAG